>NZ_JACJQM010000056.1:0-35659 GCF_014696655.1 Nostoc sp. FACHB-888
TTGTAACTTACTAGCAGCAATTTATAACTATGAGTTAAATTTAGCAATTCCAAAATGCAAACCCTTGACTATAACATAAAAGTAATTTTGCAAGAGGTCTAATGCAATATGGTGGGAGGCTCACAACCCACAGCATATTGCATATCTCTTTTATCGCCATCCTAAAAACCGCAATCCAGGGACAATTAGGTAGTAAGTCACTGCTAACCAAAAGCTGATAAAGATGCCCACAGAACCAAAAAAAATCAGAGGTAACTGCAACTCTGACCAGCCTGGTTGACTAGAGAATTGGAAGATCGGAGGTGCTAACCTCAAAAGAATCATAACTGCATAGGCGATCGCACTACCAAAGGCAGCGAAGACAGCGTACACTATGTGATGGCTACGAAGACCTAAACTCAAGGTGAGTAGGCAAACTGCCACTAAAATTACTGCTACTAAGCCCTCACCGCTATCTTTTGGTGTGATTAATTGCAAAATCAACCAGCCGAAGCCATAGCTAATTATGCCCATCAGCGACGCTACTAAAAAGCGCCGCCGTTGACCAAAACACCCGGATACTGTCAGTCCCCAAGCGGTTCCCCAGCCTGCTGCGACGTACACCAAAATATCTGTCCCGAAAACGGGTTGAGTATTTGGCACTAATTGGTTTAGCTGACTCCCAATAAATTCCACAATCTGACGACCCAAACTTGTGCGATATGCCAAAATAAAACCTGCGATCGCACCAAAACAAGCGCCAACATAAGCCAAGATCATCGCCCAAATCGTCGCCAAACAAGCTTGCAAAATTTTGATGATTGCCTGAGCGATGAAAGTAACGGTTTTAGTTACAGCTTGGCTAAAGTTAGCTAAACCTTGTTTAATAGCTTGTATTAACTGTGTATATCTCTGAGAAACTTGCGTTGAAGCAAGCTTCCCCTTGTTTCGTAGTTGGGCAAATAATCCTGGCGGCGGTAATGGTTGAGAAATCTTCGCCAAACGTTTTTGAATCATAGCTGCATTTGCTGGACGCGATCGCACATCCTCTTGCACCATCTCATCCAGCAAATCTGCCAATTGGGGATTGACATTTACCGTATTTCGCCACTTCAATTTTCCCGTTTGCTGATCTTCTAGCTCTAGCGGGTATTTACCTGTGAGTAATTCAATCATCGTTCGACCAAGTGCATAAAAATCGGCACTTGGCCCGACAATACCTCCAGTCACTTGTTCTGGTGGACTGTAGCCAGAAGAGAATAATCGCGTGGAACTAGACTGAGAACGCAGCTTAGAGGGGCTAAATTGTTTTGCCCCGCCAAAATCAATTAGTACCAAGCGATCGCCCTCTATTTGCCCTTGAGGCGGGGTTACAGTTGGCGAAGAGTTGCCCAGCATTAAATTAGAAGGTTTAATATCCCGGTGAAGAATCTGACGTTTGTGTAATTCTTGTAAAATCTCTACAGCTTGGGCAAACCAGTTTACAACCAAACTCTCTGGACAGCCTTGAGGAAACTTTTTTAATATCTCCTCTAAAGTCCGCCCATTGATTTTTTCCATTACCAGACAAGGTAGCTGGTGCGGCTTGGGGTTAAACAGTTGTACCTGAAAATACCCTTCGGCATCGACTATGGGGACACCTGGGTGCTGCAAACTAGATAAAACCGCCGCTTCTTGGGTAAATAACTCCAGTGCCTTTGGTGAATCTTCTACCAACACTTTCAGCACTTTCTCTGTTTGAGTTTTTTCATCCCAAACCGTGTAAATTTGAGCAAATCCTCCCGATCCCAAAGGCTGAAGTGGAACATAGCGGTCTAACAGCTCTAGCGGTGCGCCACAACTGTTGCAAAATTTGTTTCCCCAAGGCTGGGGATAAGGACGTTGACAATCAGGATTTATGCAGTGAACCGCACTCTGAGTGATGTGGGACACAACCGCTACAATACAAAGAATGACTTGATTTTAGCGTTTCTTTAGGTTTCCTGATTTTTTAAATAGGCAAAAGGAAAACCCTCATAGAATTTATGAGGGTTTTCGTTTATATCTGAATACGCTGCTTGGATTAAGGCTTTATCCTCCCTAATCCTCCTTAAAATGGTGGGGATTAAGCCCCCTTTTAAAGGGGGTTGGGGGGATCTTCCGAGACGAAATATCACTAACCCAAGTCTATTGCTTTATATTTATGTCAGCCCTTAGTTACGAAAACTTCTCTTACTTTGTCTGTGCTTGGCAACTTCTTTGCGCTTGCGTTTTTCTAAGGGTGTTTCAAAATGACGATGCTTTCTCATGTCTGGAAAAATTCCAGCCTTGGAAACTTCTCGCTTAAATCGTCGTAAGGCTGATTCAATGTGTTCATTGTCACCGACAATTACTTGGGTCATTATTTCTCCTAACTAAGTTGACTTCATCAATAAGTATGCAGGCAGTCACGTTACAAAAAAAAGACAGACTGTTGTTTGTCTGACCTTAAGACTCTTGGTAAATTTGTTTTGTTTCCAAGGTTAGTAGCGTCCGCCGCGTCCGCCACCGCCACCGCCGTATCCTCCTCGGTTTCCACCACCAAAGGAACCTCTATCACCTCTATCTTCCTTGGGTTTAGCCTTATTCACTTTCAGGTCACGACCCATCCACTCAGCACCATCGAGAGCTTCAATAGCAGCTGTTTCTTCCGCTTCAGTTCCCATTTCCACAAAAGCAAAGCCTCGTGGACGACCTGTTTCACGGTCAGTAGGTACTTGAACTCGCTTTACAGTACCATATTCTGCAAAAATACCACTTAAATCTTCTTGTGTAACGTCATACGAGAGGTTACCTACATAAATTGACATCGATTCTCTCCAAAATCATCACTGTGTAGAGATTTTAATTTCTCTGATTAGTCTGTAAATACTAAAAGGAAAAAAGCCTTTCAATACTAAAACCAAAGACATCACTAAATTAACTCTCCTAATCTAGGATGACATATGAGCCAACTCTCTGCATCCTGTAAATAGTTAACAGATAATTAAGCAGTGATGCTTTAATATCCGAATTGAACGTTTGACTGCATTAACCACAAAGTATTACTCCCAAATTTTAATATGAAAGGCAAAGTCAGGCAACAAATAAAGTGAGCAGGGGAGGCAGGGGAAGCAGGGGAAGCAGGGGAGGTGGGGGAGGTGGGGGAGGAAAGGGGGTTCTTTATTTTTGATTTACGTAAGAGGTTTAATACATTTTGGTTATGTCAAGTTGCTTATTAAGCTGATGTGCGCCTAAATTGTATAAACACTCTTTACGGTCGTTAACTGTAACTGTTGACGGTTAACGGTCATCAGTCATCAGCCTTCATGTAAATGCTCAAGTTAAATGCGTAACAGCTTATCACCTTTCCAAGCTGTTTCCAATTCGGCTTTGACAACTTTAGCAGCCTCATCTTTACCCAGTGCCTGCAAACTTGCCTGTAAGCCAAATAGAGAGCGCCCATTATGGGGATACTTTTCTAGATCAGCACGAAAGACTTTCTCAGCCTGTACATAGTCACCCTTAGCCAAAAGCACACTTCCCAAAGATTCCCGCGTGGGAAGATACCAGTCTGGTGGTTCCACGTAATCGAGGGCATCTTCTGCTACTACAGCTTTTTCTAGCAACTGAATAGCAGATTCATAATCATGCTTTTCTCTAGCAATTTTGGCGTTTAGAACTTCTGAAGCAATGTCTAAAATGCGACTGGCGGGACTGAAGCCAATGGTTGCTTCGCTGGAAATTCCCTGTTTAGCGGCAAGTAATGCCCGACTTTCACTTGCTGCATCTTCAAGTTTGCCTGTGGCTGCGCTTGCCATACCGTGAGCAAAATGCCAAAGTGCTGTGGTAGTAGGCAATTTAGCATCAGGGCCGGGAGTTTTTAAGATGGCATCCCAATCACTAAAGCGTGTCTGAATCAGCATTTTGCTGCCCAAAAATCCCTCAAGCATTGGTGCATACGGGTCAATTGCAGTAGCATTTGCGACTAACGTCTCTGCGGCTTGGAGAGCATCTTTATATTTTCCTGCCATGCTACTGGCCACCATGAGAAAATGTATGTTGTGGTTGTAGTACATCATGGCGTAAGTGCCCTGGACTTGATATTTTTTGATGTAAATATCATCTTGTGCGATCGCCTGCTCGTTTGCCTGCATTGCCCCTTCATAATCTCCTACACGAAAATAAATATGACTTGGCATGTGTACCAAGTGTCCGGCTGTTGGTGCTAGGGTTCCTAGTATTTTGGCACTCACAAGGGCCCGTTCTGGGGAAAGTGAGGCTTCCACTGCATGAATATAGTAATGATTAGCTCCGGTATGATTCGGGTTACGTTTGAGAACAGATTCTAAAATAGCTACAATTTCTTCTGTATCTGGCTGTGGCTTGCCATCTTTAGTCCAGTGCTGCCAAGGATGCAAATCCATCAAACTTTCAGCGTAAAGCGTCGCCGCATCCAAATCATCTGGATAGCGCTTGACTAGGGTTGCCATTGCTTTTGCGTAGCAAAGCGCTAGTTGAAACAAATCTGCATCAGGATCTTGGGAGTAACGTTTTGCTAAAACGGTAATGTAGTCTCGTTCTTGGGCAGATGCTTGGGTGGAAAGTGCTAAAGCTTGCTGTACTGCTTGGTAAGCAGCTAATTCTCGGTTGGGGTCGATTGCTAAGTTAATATTAGGGCCTAGAGCTAGAGCGATACCCCAATATGCGATCGCCAAATGTGGATCGAGTTTGGCAGCGTGTTGAAAAGAACGCACCGCCTCATCATGATTAAAAGCGTAAATCAAATTTAATCCCTGATCGAAAAACTCTTGCGCTTGGGGATTAGAAGTGGAAACTGGATGGTGGATTGTCCCAACTCCAGATATTAAACTATAGGGCTGTATTGCTTGAGTGTAGACATGAAGCGGCTTGTCGTCAGCGATCGCCGCACTAGAAGCGACTAAAGAGAGTATAAGCACCCAAATTATAAATAAGTACTTCATTATTCTTTTTATTCAAACTCTTTTTTTATTAAAATTTAAATATCACAGCTTTACTCAAGAAGCAATTTGTTTTTATCCAACTTAATATTTTTTTTAATTATGAGTTATATTTTCGATATATCTCTTTTTCAAGTTCTAGCTTTTCTTTATCTATTCGGATTATCATGTCATCTTCCTCTCCATTTTCATCTGGTATGAGTTGATATAAACCAAACTCACAACACTCTGCAATTACAGATATCATACTGATAAGATTTTTATATATTCTTACTGAATCCTCAAGGCAACCAACATCCCAAAGATAAACCGGAGATGGATTCAGATCGCCAACTATATAAAGACTTCTTTTGCCCTCATAGTCACCTATAGGAAACCATTTTTGGTTCCAATATGCATCATCATAGTTAGTAGCTTTTCCTATAGTTTTGTAAATATCAATTGAATCTTGTAAGGAACAAAAAGAACAAATGACATCGGCTCTTAATTGCTCAGGAAACAAAAAATAGAGTGGTAGATAGCCATTGTTATAACCAAGATCGGCGGTTCCATTGCGCCATTGATAAAGTTCGTATACTTCTTCGGATAACCTGAATGGTAAATCCTTAGTAATTTCGTCAATCTGCTGCCGAGTTAAACCTGGATTGTAACAATCAAAGAAATCATGATTGGTAGATTTTAACCAATTTAAAATATATTGAAGTTCATCCGTAAGTTCAGACATTTAACTAACCTCATTTAGTGATTAAAGACGAAAGTATTTTAAAGCATCTCATTTACCCAGGATTGAATACACAGGCTCACTAATATTGCACTATCTACCACCAAGCTGAAAGCCTCCGCACACTGTTGACATATTTACTATATCCAGTTGTGATAAGCCAAGTTGCGGTTTATCAGCATCACTATCTACCTGAAGTTATAAATTATGTTGTCTTAAGACTGAACAATATAATGCTACCTTTCTCTCTTTTGGGTATTAGTTGAATTCTCAAGATGAATTTAACCTTTAAATAGTTATGTACAACGGATACAAATATTCTTCATAAAAACATCGTTAGATAGAAGAATTAAAACTTGCCTAAAAGTAATCTATAAACATTGCAACGCTTTTCAAGCGAGCAACAAAAAACTAATCAACAATTAACATACTTAGGAAGAAAGAATATGAGTATCGAAGATAGAGCAAAAGCTTTTGCTAAAAATGTCGAAGGTAAAGTCCAAGAGACAGTTGGTGAAGTAACTGGCGATCCTAAAGATAAGGCTGAAGGTAAAGCTAAACAAGCTGAAGCTCAAGTCCGCCACACTGCTGAGAATATCAAAGATGAAGTTAAAAAGACTTTAGACTAAACTGAACTTTATTTAGGAAGAAGGTGTAAGTAAAATAATTATTTACTCAGCCTTCTCCCTTTTTCAAATCTATGTATTACCTTGGGTTGTAGGATTGTGCTAATACCGTCCCAATATTGTTCCAGAAATTGATCGGTAAAAATATTTATTTTTGTCTGCTTCCTTCCATATCTTAGTTTTCTATCTTAGTGTTCACGGATCTTGCCTGTGAACACTATTTTTGATTGCAAAAACCTATTTGTTATACTAAAGGCACATAAATGTGCATTAGGATTAACTTCAAAAAAGAATATTAAACATACACAGATGGCGCTAAATTTAGTTTCACAAGGGAGAATTTTAGCCCAGATTGGGTTTTCTGATGAATTCCTAATTTTAGTTTTCGCCTGCTACAGGTAGACGGATAGTGAATGTACTACCCTTGCCTGGTTCAGATGTTACATCGATTGTGCCTTGATGTGCTTCGATAATGCAGCGAGATAGATATAGTCCCAAACCGCTACCAGAACGCTGGTGTTTACCCTGGCGAAATCGCTCGAATAATATTGCTTGGTCTTGTTTAGAAATTCCCGGCCCTGTATCTTGGATATCAATAGTCACAGCTACCGGAGTAGAATAGCAGTGAATATCTACAGAACCTTTGTCTGTAAATTTGATGGCATTGCCAATAATATTTGTCAAAACTCGCCGCAGTTCTACGCGATCGCCCATGACGGTGCTTGCCGTTTCACCTAGATCAGTATTTACAGTTAATCCTTTTTCTTCGGCTAAAGGAGTTAATTCTTGAGAAACTTCAGCAACTAATTCCTGAATATTGCAGGGAGAAATTTTTAAGGTTTTATAACCTGCTTCATGACGATAAACTTCTAGTAAAGTATTTACCATTTCCAGCAGGTCTTGATTACTGCCAATCATGGTATTAATTATTTCTTGCAATTGTGGCGAAACATCGCAAAACCTGCCTTCTAGCAATAATTTTAATACGCGGTTGGAGGCTACCAGGGGGATGCGTAAATCGTGAGTAAAACGAGAGACAAAATCTGCCCGCAGGTTAGCCATCTGATCTCGTTCGTCGATGCTATGTTTGAGGCGCAGGAGCGATCGCACTCGTGCATGTAGTTCATCAGGATCGAATGGTTTACGAATAAAGTCATCTGCACCAGCATCAAGTCCTTCCACAACGCTAGACTGATAGTGAGCCGTGAGCAGCAGAATCGGGATAAATGGCAACGCCGGATTCTGCCGGATGCGTCGAGTAAATTCATATCCATCTATCTCTGGCATCATCACATCTAAGAGAATTAAGTCTGGCGGTGATTCCTCAACCATAGCCAGAGCTATTTTGCTATCTTCCACCAAGCTAATTTCATAGTCCTCATCTTCTAGGACTGCTTCTAAGACCAGTAGATTGTCAAAAACATCATCGACAGCGAGAATTTTATCTTTTTTGACAGTTTTAGTTAAAGACATGGCTAAATAAAAAAAAGAAGTGCTTGGTTATCCCTCGCAAATCTAGTAATAGCTTACTTTATCGGCATTGAGATTATTAAGGATTCACATTTTCCTTTAAAGTTTTCTGAATTTACACCTTAAAAATTTAAGTAATTGCACTAATGTATTATTTAATCTATGTATTAAATAAATTGTTTTTGTAAATATCTTAGCCGTCTGATTATCTAAACAATATCTGTGTCTGGGTCTAAGGGTAAGATAGTTTAGTCCCTTTTATATACATCATCGTAGCCACTATAAGAGCAACTATTAATGGTTCCCGACTCTTACTTGCTACCGGATTTTCAATGAAAAATTGTTTACTATGAAATACCTATCCTGAGATTAATGTATAAAAATATTTTTTAATTAATTTATTCTTGTCATATCGAAACTCTTGCTTTAAAAAAACTTCCGAGATAAGGTTATTTATGTCTAATGGTAGATGAAGTTCGGGTAACAATACCAACTGCATTGCTTTTTGTATAAGATCCCGAATAAAAGAACGAGATTATTTTAATCTGTACTTTAGATAGATAGCAGTAAAGTTAAGCAACTATGAATGAAATCAAGATCCTCGTGATTGAAGATCACAACCTTACAAGAATTGGCTTACGGGCTGCCCTACAAACCCAGCCAGAGTTTAACATTGTTGGTGAAGCAGCTAATGCAGCCGACGGCATCAACCTTCTGAAAACTCTCAAGCCTGATGTTGCCACTATTGACATTGGTTTGCCTGACATGGATGGTATTGAGCTAACACGCACATTTAGGCAATATCAAGCAGAGAATGAAGATTATACTACAAAGCTGCTAATTTTAACCATGCAAAATAGCGAACAGGCAGTTTTAGCAGCATTTGCAGCAGGTGCAGATTCTTATTGCATGAAGGATATTGAAACTGAGAGACTAGTTGAGGCTGTGCGAATGACCTTTGCAGGTAGCTCATGGATCGATCCTGCGATCGCAGACCTTGTACTACAGCAAATACGTCAAGATTTCCCCGATGGCAGCAGAGGCGCATCTGGGAAAAGAGTTTTGATTGAAGGTATTGATCCAGATACTGAGAAAAGTATAGTCAGCTATCCTTTAACTCATAGGGAGATGGATGTTTTAGAGTTGATTGTCGCTGGGTGTGACAATGCAGAAATTGCTAAAAGGCTCTATCTAACAGTCGGTACTGTAAAAACTCATGTTCGAGGTATTCTCAATAAACTCTGTGTTGCTGACCGGACACAGGCTGCCGTCCGTGCCTTGCGGGCTGGATTAGTACCGTAAGCAACTAAAAATCTTTCTTCCCCAGTCCCCAGTCGTTATTTTCAAGTCAATTGTCTTTGAGTCAAAGCGGTTAACTGGGACAAATATTTATGGTTAACTGGGACAAATACTTATGAAGAAATTGTTACAAAGTTTAGTACAATGACATCATCCCAAATAAGTATTTTTTCTCATATACATGATAGCGGATCAATTTCCCTGGCTTACCGCGATTGTTTTGCTGCCACTCGTTGCTTCCCTGCTTATCCCTGTGCTGCCTGATAAAGATGGCAAGCGCGTGCGGTGGTATGCACTGGGTGTAGGTATTGCGGACTTTGCATTGATGTGCTACGCCTTTTGGAAGCATTACGATGCCAGCAGTGCTAGTTTTCAAATGGTAGAAAATTATGCCTGGATGCCTCAGTTGGGTCTTAACTGGGCGGTATCAGTTGATGGGCTTTCAGCGCCACTTGTGCTTCTAGCGGGATTTGTCACCACACTCTCGATTTTTTCAGCTTGGCAAGTTAATCACCGTCCGCGCCTCTTCTATTTCTTAATGCTGGTGCTGTATTCTGCACAGGTTGGGGTGTTCGTTGCCCAAGACTTGCTGCTATTTTTCATTATGTGGGAAGTAGAGCTAATCCCCGTCTACCTACTAGTCTGCATTTGGGGTGGGCAAAGACGGCGTTATGCAGCTACGAAATTTTTGTTATATACCGCAGCTGCTTCTATATTTATTTTGGTGGCAGCCCTGGCAATGGGACTATACGGCGGTGGTGATATGACATTTGATATCACCGCCCTCGCCAAGAAGGAATATCCCGTTGCTCTACAACTGCTACTTTATGCAGGGCTGTTGATTGCATTTGGTGTCAAGCTTGCTGTTTTCCCGATGCATACTTGGTTGCCTGATGCCCACGGCGAAGCATCCTCTCCTGTGTCGATGATTTTAGCTGGTGTATTGCTGAAGATGGGCGGATACGGGCTGATTCGCCTGAATCTTGAGTTGCTTCCCGATGCACATATTTACTTTGCGCCTGTTTTAGCCATTCTGGGTGTTGTCAACATCATCTATGGTGCATTAAACTCTTTTGCTCAGACGAATATGAAGCGGCGTTTGGCTTATTCGTCGATTTCTCACATGGGATTTGTGCTGCTTGGGATTGCGTCCTTCACTGATTTGGGAATCAACGGCGCGATGTTGCAAATGCTCTCGCATGGTTTGATTGCATCGGTGCTGTTCTTCTTAGCCGGCGTTACTTACGATCGCACCCACACAATGGTAATGAAAGATATGGGCGGTATCGGTCAAGCCATGCCCAAAGTCTTTGCCCTGTTTACAATCGGAGCAATGGCATCCCTAGCACTTCCCGGCATGAGTGGCTTTGCCGGCGAACTCTCAGTATTCGTTGGTATGACAAGCAGTGACGTTTACAGTTCAACTTTCTGCACCGTTACGGTTTTTCTCGCCGCAGTTGGAGTCATCCTTACACCTATATATCTACTTTCCATGCTGCGAGAGGTATTTTATGGTAAAGATGCAGCACTCCTATGCGACATTAATAATTCCGGTTTGGAAAATCAGGAAGATGAGGGAACGGTTTGTTTTGGTACAGATTGCCTCGTACCAGAGGAAGCAGTCTACGAAGATGCTAGACCCCGTGAGGTGTTTATCGCTGCTTGTTTCCTGCTGATGATTATTGGCATTGGTTTCTATCCCAAGATGGCGATGCAAATGTACGATGCGAAGACTGTTGCAGTCAATGCTAATATTCGCCAGTCTTATGCCATAGTCTCGCAAACAAATCCCCAGATTTATGCTAAGGGTTTGTTGGTTCCGCAAGTTTCCGAGGTTGAGGTAGCGCCCGTTCTGGGAACTTTGAAGTAATCTTCTCGAAATCTATTTCTTCTGTGGAAAAGAGCGATCGCTCACTTCAGGAACTTATGGCAATATGACTAGAGATAAACACTTATTCATATACAGTGTTTATCTCTAAGCCATAAATTAATATTTATGCATCAAGCTTTGGAAACTGGAAACTGCACCTCTGTTACATACGTATCGTTATCTTGCTGGTTGCCACCAATTATATAAACTTCACGGTTAGGGGCGATAATTTTATAGCCGTTAGCTTCAATCCAAGATACTAGGGCAGCATAAGCTTGGTTAATAGTCTTGTAACTACCGTTGTGAACTAAGCAAGCAATTGTTTCCCAGCCTGGTAATTCATATACTTTTATCCGTTCATTGCCTTGTACTGAACTCTCAATTGAAAGCACAGCTTCACCATCGACATCAGACTCTTTGTATCCTGGATCGTGCCAAATCCCCGCGCAGTAACTTCCTTCTTTGGCTCCTTGTTGCTTGAGATATCCTAATAACTCATCGTAAAGACTTCCGACACTTGGGTAATCTGGTAATATTTCTCTAATCGATACTACTTTGATCGGATCAACTTTTTTCAAAACAACTTCATAGTTGGGCATAGTATCATCCTGTTCAATTTGCTTGAGTCGCAATTCGACTCTTAACAACCTTGCCTGTTCTTCCTCAACTAACCGCTGAAGCTCTGCTTGCTTGAGTCGCAGCATTCCGCGAATTTGATCTGATGGCAGATTATCTTCTAGTAACTTGGCAATTTGCTCTAGAGAAAAACCCAAGTCTTTGAGTGCTAATATGCGATTTAGTCTTGGCAATTGGTTCGCCGAATAGTAGCGATAACCTGTAAAGTTGTCTATGTGGGCTGGTTTAAGCAATCCTAGTTGGTCATAAAGGCGTAGTGCTTTCACTGTCACCAGGCTAAGTTTGGAAAAGTCGCCGATTTTTAGCATTTTTCTTGCTCCTTGCTGACTACAACTCAGGCGGCCAATTAGGAGTGTGTGTTAATTCGAGCTTAATGCCATCTGGGTCTAAAAAGTAGAAAGCATAGTAACTCGGCAAATAATCGTATTCAGCAGGAGGATCTAAAATCTCTACTCCCCACTCCATCAGATTTTGGTAAAGCCGATCCACTTCTTCTCGACTATCTGCACTAAAAGCTAGATGATGTAATCCAGGAGAATAGCGATCATGATTTTTATTGAGCGATCGCGGATTTGCTAGGGAAATGGTGATCACACCATTAAAGCTTGCCCAGAGTATTAAATGCTCTGTTTTTTCTCCTTGTTCATAACCCAAGAATCCAAGTAGAGTATTGTAAAAAGCCTCAGAACGCTTCAAATTGGATACAGTTAGCGCTATGTGATTGATAGCTCCCAATTTCATAATTTTTTGCCTGATATCATTAGCTTTTTAAACTAAACACTATCCCGTAAGGGTAGAGTCAAGAGCGATATTTAAAGCGATTGGAAAAGCAGTTGTAAAAACCACAACATTGGTTACCAGCAAATACAACTTTCTTAATTACGAATTCCTATTCCATGAGATGCTAGTTGATGATTACTGAGTTTTACCAATGTCTGTTGTTTCTGCCATCACTGTTACTGTTCCTGCCACAACTGCTAACTTGGGGCCTGGTTTTGATTGCATCGGTGCAGCATTAAAGTTGTACAACGAATTCAAGTTCACTCGCCTACAAGAAGGTGGGTTAACTATTCATGTCACGGGTACGGAAGCTGAACGAGTCCAAACCGATGAAAGCAATCTCCTCTACCAAGCGTTTGTCAAGTTCTATCAACATATAGAGCAAACACCGCCAACTGTGAAGATAGAGATTAAGTTAGGTGTCCCACTGGCGAGAGGTTTGGGTAGTTCGGCAACAGCAATTGTTGGTGGGTTGGTTGCTGCTAATCAACTTGAGGGTGCAACTCTTTCTCAGTCACAGGTGATGGAGTTAGCGATCGCAATGGAAGGACATCCTGATAATGTAGTTCCAGCTTTGTTGGGAGGATGTCGTCTGGCTGCTACCAGTGGCGCAGCTTGGGAAATTTGTGATGTTCCCTGGCATAAAGATGTTGTACCAGTTATAGCTATTCCTAATTTTGAACTTTCCACTTCCGAGGCGCGGGGCGTTCTTCCAACTGAAGTGAGTCGCGCGGATGCAATTTTCAATACAGCACATTTGGGCTTATTGTTGCGCGGCTTGGAAACTGGTAACGGACAATGGTTAAAGACAGCTTTGCAAGATAAGTTGCATCAGCCTTATCGCAAAGCTTTGATTCCTGGTTATGATGCTCTCAACATCGCAGCCGTTAGTGCTGGTGCTTATGGTATGGTGATTAGTGGTGCGGGGCCGACACTGTTAGCTTTGGCAGATAAATTACACTCAGAGGCTGTGGAGGCGGCGGTGTTAGCTGCTTGGCAAGAAGAAGGAATTACAGCCGAGGTGCGATCGCTTTCTCTCGATACCCAAGGCGCAAAAAGCTTTTAAAAAATCCGATAACTATTTTACTCAGCACTTAAAACTCGATTTATGGAGCAAATTCAGGCTGAAATGGCGGCGCTTAACTCTCAAATTCAGATTCTCCTAGAAGAACGCGCTGCACTCACCATTAATAATGTAATCTCTGGCGAGAATGATTCACCCCAGGCAATGGTGGAAGCGTATCGCCGTCAAGCTAGGGAAAATGCCCAATTATCAGTTGAACTCCAAGGCATTGATGCGGCGATCGCAGCCTTGGAAGGCCAGATAAAACAAAAACAAGGTAAGTTAGTGCGATCGCAAGTTGCATCAAAAGAACTTATCCAACAGCAAGAGCTAGAAGAAGCCAAAGAAGTGGCACAGGTTCATGCTCAACGCATTAATCAACTAGCAAGTGAACTGGCGACAGAAGTCCGTCTCCTTAAACGTTGTGCCAATGAACTAAGTCCAATGTATTGGCGGATTTATTACAAGCCCTTCATTACTGGGTTCAAGACAATCTCCGTCCCTTATGTCCGCTCTGATGGGGAAGTGTGGACAATTGTCAACCGTATTGTTTAATGGTCAGCTCCAAATACTTTTGACCTCACTTCCATTCCTCTTTCCTAGGAGGAGAGAGGCTTTGAATCTTACTCCCCTTCCCTTATAGGGCTACGGTGTACACACATCTTTTTGCTGGGTGCAAAATGTGTATTGATCCCCCCTAAATCCCCGATAAATTGGGGGACTTTGAGAGATTTTTGCCCCCCTTTTTAAGGGGGGTTGGGGGGATCAAAGCCTGTGGGGTAACTCTAGAACAATTGTGTGTACACCGTAGCCTTATAGGGAAGGGGCTGGAGGTTAGGGCTATAACTCAACTTAGAAGCGTAGACTAAATAGCCCTGACAATTGGGCTAGCGAATATGATGCTTTTGTAACGGTGGCTTTAGCTGCCGTTTTTTGTTGACGTTGCAAAAGTTTACATTTAGAATGGAATCGGCAAAATCCAATAAGTATTTATTCTTATCTATCCTGATAATTTGACATTTGATGAGTATATATTCTTGTCAATAGTTAAGATTTACTCTTTTCGAGTTAAAGAATATTTACAAAAGTATGGATTCCTTAATATAATAAAATCGAAAGCGAAAAGGCAAATTGATTGTCAGAAGTGATGAATGCTATTGAATTTCCCTGGCTAACAGCCATAATCCTCTTACCCTTGGTGGCTGCCTTAGCCATTCCCCTAATCCCAGACAAAGAAGGTAGAACTGTCCGGTGGTATGGTCTGGGAGTTGCGATCGCCGACTTTGCACTGATGATTTATGCCTTTTGGTATAAATACGACTTTCAGAGTTCAACACTCCAATTTGTAGAAAACTATCCTTGGATACCGCAGTTAGGTTTGCATTGGGCTGTGGGGGTTGATGGCTTATCGATGCCCTTACTGCTTCTAACAGGCTTAATAAATACCCTCGCAATATTCGCGGCTTGGAAAGTTACCACCAAGCCGCGATTATTTTATGGTTTGATGTTAGCGATGTACAGCGCCCAACTTGGCGTATTTGTCGCCCAAGATTTGCTGCTGTTCTTCCTAATGTGGGAAATCGAATTAGTGCCAGTTTACCTGCTGATTTCCATCTGGGGAGGACAAAACCGCCGTTATGCGGCTACCAAGTTCATTCTTTACACCGCCGCCGCATCAATATTTATCTTGATTGCCGGTTTTGCAATGGCATTCTCTGGAGATACCGTTACCTTCGACATGGCGACTCTGGGAATGAAAGAATACCCTAAAACCTTGGAATTGTTGGTTTATGCAGGTTTCTTAATTGCCTTCGGTGTAAAACTGCCGATTTTCCCTTTACATACTTGGCTACCTGATGCCCACGGTGAAGCATCAGCACCCGGTTCGATGATTTTGGCTGGTGTGTTGTTAAAAATGGGTGGTTATGCTCTCATCCGCTTCAATGTAGAAATGTTGCCCAATGCTCATGTGACTTTTGCCCCAGTGCTGGCAATTTTGGGTGTGGTTAACATTGTCTACGGTGCTTGCTGTGCCTTTGCTCAAACCAATCTCAAACGCCGCTTGGCTTACTCTTCAATTGCCCACATGGGGTTTGTGCTGATTGGGATTGCCTCTTACACAGAACTGGGTATTAGTGGTGCAGTGCTACAGATGGTTTCCCACGGCTTGATTGCTGCTAGCTTGTTCTTCCTATCTGGCGTGACTTACGATCGCACCCACACCTTGATGATGGATAAAATGGGCGGTATGGCTAAGGTAATGCCCAAAACCTTTGCTCTGTTTACCATCGGTTCAATGGCTTCTCTCGCTTTACCCGGAATGAGTGGTTTTGTGGGTGAGTTGATGGTATTTCTCGGTATCGCCACCAGTGATGTTTACAGTTCTAGCTTCAAGATTGTAGTTGTGTTGCTGTCAGCAGTTGGCGTGATTTTGACACCGATTTATTTACTGTCGATGCTGCGTCAAGTGTTCTACGGTGAGCAAAGTCAAGAGTTGCACTTGGATGCTGTAATATCTGATGTCAAACCCCGCGAAATATTTATTACCGCTTGTTTGTTGCTGCCAATCATCGGTATTGGGTTTTATCCAAAGTTAGCAACGCAGACTTATGATGTGAAGGCAGTAGAATTAGCCGCCCATGCTCGTGAAGTTCTACCAGTCGTTGCTCATCAGCAACCATCAAATCTGTACTCGCGGATTTTTACAGCACCAACGCTGGCTACTTCTCAAGTTGAAAATTCAATTAATATTTCTGAGTAAATTAACTTCCCATTAAGGGGGCTGCAAGTAAATTCTAAATTATTAGGGCAATAAAGGGGTGGTTAGATAACTACCCCTAACATTTTGGCATTTTGGAGGGGCGATCAGGTGCGTAGGCGTAGCCCGCCATAGGCATCGCTTGTATTTCCCGACCTAGAAATTAAAACTAAATAGCAGAAGAATAGGCTTCATCCACCTTCAAAGTTGTGCCTGTAATAAACTTGGCATCATCAGAAATCAGAAAAGCGATTATTTTAGCAAACTCTGCATAGGTAGTAGGACGACCAAGCATCAAATCCGAAGGTACATTCCATCCCTCTAACTCTGCCATTGAATCTGCGACAAAAAAAGGCGCTACGGAAACCATGCGAATTCTATCTGCTTTGTAACGCCTGGCATAAAGTTTTGTAAACCCTTCCATTGCGGCGCGGAGTGTACCGCTAAAGGGTGTCCCTAATTCTGGTTCATGGGAGTCACACGCGGAAATATTCACGATGACACCGCCTCCTGAATATCGCATTGCTTCTGTAACTAGTTTGGCGATGCGGACAACACTCAAAAACAGCATTTCAAAGTTTTCTATCCACATTTCGTCAGAAATAGATAGCAAATCTGGTCGGGGTGGATCTCCAAAACTATTTACTACTGCATCAATACGACCGAATTGAGTTAAAGTTGTCTCTACTAATTGTTGTAAGTCTTGAAAATTGGTAATTGATCCTTGAGTAGCAATACCCCCTAATTCATCTGCTAAATCCAGAATCTCAAGCGATCGCGCCATTAGTGAAACCCTATAACCCTGCGCTGCTAACTCTCGCGCACAACCTGCGCCAATCCCTCGACTAGCAGCCGTAATAATCGCTATTTTTTGTGCCATATAAGTAATTTAAATTCCTAAACTTTTCGTGATTTAGGATATAGCCAAGAACTAAACAAACGGCTAACTCTAGGCATGACAATATATGTTAATAGCAAAACCATAGTAATGGTAATGATCAACGAAATAATTAAGGGAGGTAAGCCGCGAAGCAGAGGCGTTATAAATGTATTCAACAAATTAATCAACACAAATACAGCTCCCCAAGTTAGCAATGCTGTTTTATAGCGCGGTGGAGTTTTCAGTGGTTGACCGGGAAGAGAAAACCAAGCTTCTAATCCACAAATTTGTTGAACATCAGGATCGGATTCTACCAGATGTTTACCTTGATTGAGCCAATATTCGCGATCGCGCGATGTCATCCACACCTTCAAATTTTCATAACCGTCAAACCGGAAGATGATCACATATTCATTTCGCACTCCAAGTTGGGGACGAATCACATTTGTTCCTAGATGCCCTAGATAGGTTCTGGCAACTCTGGTAATATCTTTCAACCAAGCCTCGTAAGCGCTTTCGCATCCTGGCTTTACAACTTGTGTAATGACCACGGTTACAAATTGCTCGTCCTGTTCCATCTCCATTAGTTATGTCACCATCAAGTTAATAGTTGTAAGTTTTTGCAACCGTAGCATGGTTGAGTCATTCTCAAGTTAAGGAATACCCAGTTTTTCCAACTTCAAGCCGAACAACATTAGCAGGAACGACACCAGTAGGTGGAGGTAAAAACATTCCACCATTAGTTACAACATAAATTGCAGTGCGTAGGCGTAGCCCGTCGTAGACATCGCCCTCACTTTGACCAAAAGCCACTGCTGTGCTGCCAATTACACCTGACTCGGCTTGAGCAATGATAGTAGTACTGCGATCGGGCGCAATTCTTACCACACTGTTGTAAATGTGCGTTGCTCCATAAAGGTTGCCTTCTACATCAAAGGCAAAGTCATCAATATTGGTCTGCTCAACAAAAATTTCCGGCTCACCTGGTTTATTAGTGCTATCAATAGGAATCCGCAACAACAACATTTTTTCCGTATTTGAAACGTAGAGGAAATCACCAAAACGCTTTAAGCCATTAGCAGCCGGAAACACGCTCTCCGAATTGCTACGAGCCAGCATTGGATGTTCTAGCCAAATTGATCCACTGGGTTGAGTAACATCAATTAGCCAGATTGCACCACGATAGGAATCTGCTGTTAAATACTGAGTGTTGGAAAGTGGCGTGATGCCATTGAGAAATATTGCATCTGGCAGTGTCAGCAACGTTTCCACCGTGCCATCACTTTTAACTAGAGAAACCACGGGTATAGAATCAGCATTCCAGCCTGTTGCCACCAGATCGCCGTTGGTAGTGAAAGCAAGACCACTTACTTTGCCTTCAACAGTGGCATGAATTTGCTGATTACCATCTGAAGTAATGCGAACGATCTCGCCGACCTCATGATTACTTACAAAGATTGTGCCATCTGATGCGATTGCTAGATTTTCCAAAAAAGTATTAACGGGAAACGAGGTAATAATTTTAGCAGGTGCTAATTCAATCGGCTTATCTGCGTAAATAGACGGTAAATCTGCGGAATTTCCCATATTAACCTACCATTGTAATTGAATGGGGCCACCAAACTTTCGCATCTCTGCAAAAAACAGTCCTTGCGCTCCCCCATCGGGAAGTGTTGCTAAATAGACAGCAGTTTTAGCTCCTTCTTCTGCTGTGAACGGGGCATTATCTCCCCCCATATCTGTTTTCATCCAACCCGGAGAATAGGCATTTACGAGAATATTAGTACCTTGGAGTTCCTTAGCGAGAAGCACGGTTAGTCCATTTACTCCTACCTTTGAGAGTCGATAAGAAGGCGCTAAAGGGTAGTAATCAGTGGGAACTGATGTTAGAGATGCCATTTCGGTTGAGATATTGACAATGCGACCGTAGTTTTGCACCTTCATCAACGGAATTAATGCTTGAGAAATTCTGAGTACTGCTAGAACATTGGTTTCAAAGGTTGATCGCATCGTTTCCAGTTGCACAGTTAGTAAGCTGGACTCCTCCGGCTTAGTTGTGGGATTCACGCCTGCATTATTGACCAGAATATCTACCTTGCCGTAAGTTTCACGCAGCCACTCTGTAAACTGTTGCACACTTCCGTCATTCGTGACATCCAGCGTGTGATAGTCAACATCAAGCCCTTCACTGGTAAGCTGCCCTTTAGCAGCAAGACCATCTGTTTCATTACGACTCGTCAGAATTACGCGGTTGCCAATTTTGGATAATTGACGGGAAATAGCATAGCCTAGCCCTCGATTACTGCCTGTTACCACAGCAATCCTTTTTTGAGTCGTCATTTTTATGACCTTGAAACTGTTTTTGATTGTACTGTACTGAGATGCAATGAATTAAGCAAGTCGATTGCAGCAATGTATTCAATCAATGATTCTGACTTACTTTAAACTCGAAGCTTGCCGTCCACCTAAGCGTTGTCCTGATGCCGTAGGTAAGACATTGACAGAGATAGTTGCATAAACACCCTGTTTTTGACCAATCATGATCAGGCGAATAAAATCTCCTAACCCTTCTACCAATCGAGCATTACGTAAAACACCAGAATCTACTGCTAAAAATCCGATTTCTTGGGCAAGTCCCATCACTGTTTTTCTGGCTTGCTCATCATCTCCTGCAACAAAAACAGAAACTCCATATTTTTTTAGTGGTTCAGGTGCTAATTCAAAGACTTCCTGCGCCATAGTATTAAAAGCTTTTACCACCCGCGCTTGAGGTATATCTTTAGCAAGCTTTTCGGCTAGGGATTCTACTATTGGTGGATAAGCAAATCCTTCAGGAATATCCTGATTATTGCAATCAATAATAATTTTACTGTTGAGAACTTCAGGATGAGAAAGCAACTCTTTTGGCATAATGTTGCGTGCTGTCCACAAAATTACATCAGCAAACGCCGCCGCCTGATCATTTGTACCGCCTTGCGTTCCGCGTTCTGCCAACTCTGCCGTTGCTTTTCCTTTTTGGGCATCACGAGAGCCAAAAAATACTTCATGCCCCTGCTCTGCCCAGAGAATACCTAGAGAGCGCCCCATGTTTCCACTGCCAATAATTCCAATCTTCATGAGTTAACCCTCATTCCACCGTAGATTGTGAAAAGATTATAGTTAAAGCAGGTGAAGTAGCCACAAAGCAATTATGACCACCAACTTACCTGTAGCCACAGAAATTATACCAATGGTTTTGCAATTGCAACCTGCGATCGCACTAACCGAAGATCAGTTTTATGAATTCTGTCAGCTAAACCGCGACTTTCGCATTGAACGTAATGCTATGGGAGAATTAGTGATTATGCCCCCTACTGGTTCCGAAACTGATCAACATAACTTTGACATTATTGTTCAGTTGGGTATTTGGACAAAGCAAGATGGTACAGGTGTAGGGTTTGGTTCCAGTGGTGGGTTTACTTTGCCGAATGGTGCGGTGCGATCGCCAGATGCAGCGTGGATAAAACGCGATCGCTGGGAAGCTATACCACCAGAACTGCGAAAAAAGTTTGCACCGATTTGTCCTGAGTTTGTGATTGAATTGCGTTCTGAGAGCGATAACTTACGAATTTTGCAAGACAAGATGCAAGAGTATATTGATAATGGGACACAACTTGGTTGGTTAATTGATAGAAAACAGCGCCAAGTTTTTATTTATCGTCCTAATATTGCAGTTGAACAATTAGATAATCCTAAGACACTTTATGGTGAACCGTTGCTACCTGGGTTTGTTTTAGATTTAAGTCAGGTTTGGTAGGGAGTAAGCTAGTTTTATAGGAACAAAATCAAAATTCTAGGAATCTATGGCGGCGAAAGACATATTCCATAATGCAGTAAAACGCGCTTTAGAGAAAGAGGATTGGCTCATCACTAATGACCCGCTTTTTCTGCGTTTTGGTGGTTTGGATATGTATATCGACCTCGGTGCAGAGAAAGTTTTAGCAGCTGAACGAAATCAAGAAAAAATTGCGGTTGAAGTTAAAAGCTTTGTTGCTCCATCTACTACAACTGAATTTAGTACTGCTTTAGGACAGTATCTCAAATATCAATTAGCACTTGAAGAAGAACAACCTGAGAGACTTCTATATTTAGCAGTTCCCTTAGACACCTATCGTTCTTTTTTTACTTTAGAACTACCAGGCTTATTAATCCAACGTTACCAAGTTCGGCTGATTGTTTTCGATCCAGAAGAGGAGGCGATCGTAAAATGGCAAAAGTAGAACAGTACCGTCAACTTATTCAAGAACTGTTGCTAGCTTACAGCGAAATCAAAGCCAGCAACGAAGAAGTCGAAGCAGAAGTTATTTTTGATAAAGAACGCGATCGCTATCAAGTTGTTCATGCGGGATGGTCAAATAAGCGCCGTGTATATGGGTGTGTTTTACATTTAGATATTAAAAACGAAAAAATTTGGATTCAACACGATGGTACAGAAGGAGGTATTGCCAACGAACTTATTAGTCGAGGTATACCCAAAAAAGACATCGTTTTGGCTTTTCATTCTCCCTTTAAACGACAATTTACCGAATTCGCTGTTGGTTAAGATAACTGAAGGTTAAGATGAACCTCTCCGAAACGGAAAGGGAGGAGCAACGAAAAGTTCAGCTTTTTGCTCCCCTCTCCGACACGGAGAGGGGTTGGGGGAGAGGTTAAATAAGACTTGTCGATCGCCCTGTTTTGGACAAGAATACAAAAAAAGCGGCGAATTTCAATTGTTCTAAAGCATTTTTTCCAAGAACTGCTTGGCGCGATCGCACTTAGGATTTTGGAAAAACTCACCAGGGGTACTATCTTCTGCTAAAATTCCCTGGTCGAGGAACATAATCCGATTAGCAACTTCTCTGGCAAAGCCCATTTCATGGGTAACGATCGCCATTGTCATTCCAGAAAGTGCTAAAGCTTTCATCACTTCCAACACATCCTTAACCATCTCTGGATCTAACGCAGAGGTGGGTTCATCAAACAAAATCATCTCTGGTTCCATTGCTAATGCCCGAGCGATCGCTACTCGCTGTTTCTGTCCCCCCGATAGTTTGGATGGATAGACAGACACTTTCTCTTCTAAACCTACCTTAGCAAGCAATTCTAAGCCATGCTGTTGTGCTTTTTGCTTGTTTATTCCTTTCACCTTTATCGGTGCGTAGGTGACATTTTGCAGCACATTCATGTGGGGAAACAAATTAAAATGTTGAAATACCATTACCAATTGCTGGCGCACCTTAGCGATGTTCGCCTTGGGATTGGTGATTTCTTGCTTGTGAAAGTAGATTCTTCCTCTGGTGGGTTGTTCTAGCAAGTTTATGCATCGCAGAAAGGTAGACTTACCTGAACCAGAAGGGCCTAATATGGCAACCACTTCCCCCTGATAAAACTCAGTAGAAATATCTTTGAGTACGTCAAGTTTGCCAAAGGATTTACATAAGAATTCCGTGCGAATTACTACATTATTCACTTTCCCGTAACCTCCTTTCTAAAGCAGATGCACCCAAAGTCATGCCCATTACTAAAACATAGTAAATTAACCCTGCAAATAGCAGTGGTTCAAAATAAATATACTTGTTTGCACCAACGATTTGGGCGCTGCGTAATATTTCCACCACGCCAATAGTTGACACCAGCGCAGAATCTTTGAGCAATCCGATAGTTTCATTTACCAATGCTGGCAGAATGTTCTTCAATGCTTGGGGCAAAATCACATCCCACATCATCAACCAATAGGGAACACCCATAGACATCGCCGCTTCACTTTGTCCTTTATCCACCGCTTGAATCCCACCCCTGATGGTTTCTGACATATAAGCACCAGAATTCAGGGTAAAAGTTAGCACCCCAGCCTGCAACGCTGAAATGTCATAGCCTGTAAGCTGGGGTGTTGCGTAGTAAACCAACGCCAACTGTAATAACAAAGGTGTGCCTCGAAAAACAGAGGTATAGGCGTTAGCAACCCAAGTAAGCGGCTTGATGCCGATAATTTTTAATAGAGACAGGATTGTTCCCCAGATTAAGCCCAAAGATACAGATAATAGTGTAAACAACAAAGTTAAAGGGATTCCCCGAAGAATAAAGGGAATGTCTGGAAGAATTCTGGCGAAGTCGAGATTGAATCCACCTTTGGCAGGAGTTGAAGATCCAGGATTGGCAGTATTCTGTGAAAACCACTTGGCTACAAGTTTATTCAATGTGCCATCGTCCTTCATTTGTTGAAGGACTTTGTTAAACGGTTCTACTAAAGAAGAACCTTTGGGAAATGCGATCGCTGATCCACTTGCTTCCTCTGAGGGAATTATATTAAATTCTAAATCTGGGTTAGCTTGGGCAAATCCCTTAGCGACGGTATCCTCAATAATTGCTGCATCAATTCGCCCAGATTTGATTTCCTGAACTACTTCCGGCACTCTGTTGAGTTGCTTTAGCTGAATACCCGCAAATTTTTTAGCAATTTTCTGAGCATTTTGTTCCTGTATCGTTCCTAGTTGTACCCCAACCTTTTTTCCCGATAAATCTTGAGGCTGCTTTAGGTTGCTGCCTTTAGGAGCGACAATTGTATCTTTAGCTTCGTAATAAATAATTGAAAAATCAATATTTTTCTGACGTTCTGGAGTCGGAGTCATCCCAGCCATTACAAAATCAGCGCGATTTGCTTGGAGTGAAGGAATTAACCCATTAAAATCGGATTCCATTATTTGGAGTTTAAACCCTAATTTTTCAGCAAGGGTTTTGGCAATATCTATATCAAAGCCAACGATTTGGCGATCGCCTCCTTTCGTATCATAAAACTCATAAGGGGGATAATCTGGTGAAGTAATCATTGTCAGCGTGTCTTTACCTAAAGGTGAGGCAGCTTTTAGAGAATTGCTATGTCCTGTAATGATGATTCCTACTGCTGCTACAACCAGTATTGTTAATAACCATCCTTTTTTTTTCTTCATAAAATATTTCGCACCTTAAACTGTTACATCAATCGAGCAAATAATACCTGTGATATCATGTCCTCTGAATGGGTATGGTGTACATACAAGTTTTCTAAATATTCCCTTATACCTTTGCTCCGCAATTGCAATGCTAATGCATCGACTTACAATGCCAATGCATCGACTTACAATGCCAATGCATCGACTTACAATGCCATTGCATTGACTTACAATGCCAATGCATCGGCTTACAATGCTATTGCATCGGCTTACAATGCCATTGCATCGGCTTACAAATACTAATTAATGCATGGTAAAGTCTCTGCTTAATCCCATGAGAACTTCGGGACTGTCAGATTTTGATTTTGGTCGCTTCCAGCAGCTTGACGCTGGCATAAATAGCATCAATATAAGGTGTGGGAATTTGAGTGAGTTTTCCCAATTCTGCTACCGCGCCAACAATAGCGTCCATTTCCGTAGCGCGTCCTGCTTCAATATCTTGTAACATCGAGGTTTTGTGAGCGCCAACATTTTCTGCCCCATTAATTCGCTGTTCTAAAGTGATGCCAAACTTTATACCCAACTTTTGGGCGATCGCTTGAGTTTCACTCATCATTTGCCGCGCTAGTTCACGGGTGAGGGGATAGCGGCAAATATCCTCTAGAGTCGCACCAGTCAGCGCACTGATCGGATTAAATGCCACATTTCCCCACAACTTAATCCAAATTTCCGTGCGAATTTGATTGCGGATTGGTGCTTTGAATCCTGCCTGTTTGAGAGTCTGTGCCAATAATTGGATGCGTTCGGTTTTAGTGCCGTCGATTTCACCAAGAGTAAAGCGATCGCCTTCAATATGCTTAATCACACCTGGTTCAATTATCTCAGTTGCCGGGTAAACAACACAACCGATGGCGCGATCAGCACCGATACTAGCTTCAATAATCCCATGTGGGTCAACAGATTGAATCCGCGTACCTTCATACTCACCGCCATACTTGCGAAAGTACCACCAAGGAACGCCATTTTGGGCGGTTACCACCATCGTGTGAGCATCGTAAAGTGCAGGGAGAAGAGGTGCGATCGCAGGCAAACTGTGAGCCTTGACAGTTAAAATTACTACATCTTGTGCCCCTGCTTCCTGAATCTCGCTAGTTGCTAAAGAGGGAGTAACAATTTGGCTGGAACCATCTGCCATCAGCAACTTCAACCCATTTTTTTGAATTGCCTCCAAATGAGAACCACGCGCAATTAACGTCACTGCTTCACCTGCCAGCGCCAATTTTGCTCCTAAATATCCACCGATGGCACCCGCGCCAACAATACAAATTTTCATCCTCAAACAGCTACGCTTTGCATTGCTTTCAGTAGGTCTTGATGAACAGATTTTGAGACAGCTATTATCAATCCAGGCAGGCTATAGTTTTCACAAGTATGCAGTGGCGGTAAAGTCGAACCGTCCAGAGTAGTTACAATGCAGCCAGCCTCTCTTGCAATAAAAGCAAGTGCAGCACCATCAATAAATTTGCCCGATTTGATGACTGCTCCACTCAAGTCACCACTGAGAATACCATTGAGGTTGGGAATTTGAATATCACTAGAATAATCAGTCTCTATATCGATTACTTGATATCGATCTTTTAGTAAATGTGCGATATAATTCATACCCCATCCCAACAAAATAGAAGGTTTAGTGGATGTTATGTGTAATGGGGCACAGGCTTCTAAACTCATCTCCAGAGTCCCTTTAAAAGCACCTTCGCCTCGAAGGGCATAAAAATAAATATTTTGGGCAGGGGAAATAGCGAGTACTGCTTCAAAGTCATCTGAATTTAGAATACTGAGAATAATTTGATAATTAGAATGCCCATCCATGTAAAACTTAGTACCATCGATTGGGTCGAGTGTGACTAAGTAATCACCTTCTAAACCGAGTTCGGTAGCACGAAAATATTTGGTGTTGTTAGAACTTTCATACTCTTCACCATAAAAGCGAATATCTGGGAAAGTGCCCAGTAGTACTACTTCTACTAAATTTTGAATAGCCACATCCGCATCAGTAAGTGCAGCACTAAAAAAGTTTCCTTGTTCTTTTGCGGGAAGTGCAGCAATTTTTGGTTGAAGAAAACGGGCATAGCCTGCTGCTACTTTGAGATGGGGGAGCAAAGTCTCCAAAATCAGTCGAGTAGTAGGTGTTATGGGCATTGCAGCAAACTCCTTTTAGAAGTAATCTACCGTTGGCAGGGCGATAGAATTCTATATCTAGACAAAATTACGGTATCATTTTGATGCAATGATACCATCGTTGCTATATTACTCTAATCTGTGTATCTGGTTAAGCTTTAAAATAAAATCGATGGATGAACAAATTCATCCATCGATATATACCCCAAATTGTATTCGGGGTTTTACGTATCACTTCTCATAAATTTCTGCCAAGAGAAAGATTAAGGATGTAAAAGCAACAATAATTACATCCAAACTTCTAATACCTAACTTTTACGCTTCTTCAGAATTCTCTCTTTTATGTCCTGGGGATGCTTCGTAAAGTGCATCAAGATGTTGACGCGCATCTTCAACGTTAATCGAACGCATTACCAAAAGTGGCTCTTTAATTAAGTTGCCCGCGTTATCTAATAATTCTGGATGGGGTACAAACTGTTTTTTTGATGAATAATAACCATAGCTGCCTTGATTATTCACTGGCGAGGAATTCGTCGGATAAGTTCGCTCCCGATCAAAACTGAACATGATCAGGTTACGAATCAAGTTGCCAACAGCTATAAATGCAAGGATTGTAAAAGCAAGAATGTAAAGTAGGTGTAACATTGAATTTTCCTCCAGGACAGCAATTTTTAAAACTTTTATCTTTTATTTTGTAACGTTTTGTCTCGCCGACACTGTGACTTACAGTTAGGACAAGCATTTTTGGCACTCTTTGTGCGCTTACATTTATATGGAGCTAATTGTCAACCGTTATTCCACTTACGGTAGCATAGGATACATTACATTGTTAATCCAAATAATGTTAAGAAAATCTTAAGAGATTTTTACTATTTCTTTAATGAATGGGTGATTTATCATCTGGTGTAGATGCAAAGAGGCAAGTCAGGTCGGTTTGCTCAGAGTTCAAAATTCAAAGTCAAGGCCAAAATATAGCAGATGCTCCCATCAACGACTTATGCTTCACGCGTTTGACGAAAGCGCATTGCCACATTCCAGCATTCTGTTACTAATTCATGCCAAGGCATTAAGGTTGCCATATCAATCCCGACTTGTTTATCAGTAGCATTAAATAGCATTTTTGCCGTACTTAGTTCATCTTGCGCTTGCTTAACACGTAAGAGCAAATCAGATTTTTCTTGGTCACTCATAAATGATAACTGTTCAGTTTCGAGTAAATGGCGCGATCGCACAAACCAATGATGAAAATCTTCTAGCAAGGGTTCTAAAACCGTTTTCAGCAACTCAGTCCCTGGTAAATTTGAGTCTGACATAAATGAGAAGCATATTTCCAACTTTCTTACTAATATTAACCTTATTTACGTTTCTTAACATATTTCTTATTAATTATTTATTTCATCATTTTAGAATATGTACAGTTATGTAACAAAGAATACAGAAATTATTATATAATCTTCCTAATGGGTTTGTACAGATCCTTTAGAGAGGCATCTTAGGTATAGCTGAAGAAGCACCACTAAATCTGCATATTCAGTGGGAGGCTTAAATTCTTTGATTCAGACACTCTCTACATTCGCTCTTAGCGTGTCGCAGACAGAAAGCAGGGGTACGCAGACTCCTTCTCTTTGAGACGCTAAGAGCGAACGGGCTGCGTTTGTCAATGCTTCAACAAGCTCAGTAACCATCGGACTTCAATTTATGCTGAATTCTGACTCCTGAATTCTTTCTTGAATAAAGCTGAACTGGCAAAAACCAAAGTCGTTATAGTTGAATAAGCCTACAGATTCAGATAAATCACCTTTTGTAATCACTTCGCCAACGGTTCAGCAGCCAATGTCGTCAAATTCATCAAATCAGTCACAACAGTCAGAACAAGTTGAAAAAATTTATTTACCGCGTACCAGCGAATCGGAGAACTTAAAGAAGATTCGCCACACTGCTTCCCATGTAATGGCAATGGCAGTACAAAAGCTGTTTCCCAAGGTGCAAGTTACAATCGGCCCTTGGATTGAAAACGGTTTTTACTACGACTTCGACAATCCAGAACCATTTAGCGAAAATGATCTTAAAGTCATCAAAAAAGAGATGGCGAAGATTATCAATCGCAAGTTAGCGGTAATTCGGGAAGAAGTCAGCCGCGAAGAAGCCGAACGCCGGATTCAGGAAATTAACGAACCTTACAAGCTAGAAATCCTAGCAGATATCAAAAACGAGCCAATCACGATTTACCACTTGGGCAATGAATGGTGGGATTTGTGTGGGGGGCCTCATCTGGAAAATACCAGTGAATTAAACCCCAAGGCAATAGAATTAGAAAGCGTTGCTGGCGCTTATTGGCGTGGGGATGAAACCAAAGCCCAATTACAACGGATTTACGCCACCGCTTGGGAAAGTCCAGAACAACTCACTGAATATAAGCGACGTAAAGAAGAAGCGCTGCGGCGAGATCACCGCAAACTTGGCAAGGAACTGGGTTTATTTATATTTTCTGACCAAGTGGGGCCGGGTTTACCTTTGTGGACACCCAAAGGTACTTTGTTGCGGAGTACTTTAGAAGATTTCCTCAAGCAAGAACAGCTAAAACGGGGTTACTTATCTGTAGTAACACCTCACATTGCCAGAGTAGATTTATTTAAAACCTCTGGACATTGGCAGAAATATAAAGAAGATATGTTCCCCTTAATGGCAGATGATCAGGAATCGGCTGCACAGGAACAGGGCTTCGTTATGAAGCCGATGAACTGCCCTTTCCACATCCAAATATATAAGAGTGAGTTACGCTCTTATCGAGAATTACCGATGCGACTGGCGGAATTTGGTACTGTTTACCGCTACGAACAATCAGGCGAATTGGGCGGTTTAACGCGGGTGCGCGGTTTCACTGTGGATGATTCTCACCTGTTCGTCACCCCAGAACAGCTAGATAGCGAATTCCTCAGTGTAGTGGATTTGATTTTGTCGGTGTTCAATAGTCTGCAACTAAAGAACTTTAAAGCTAGACTGAGTTTTCGCGATCCTGCTAGTGATAAGTACATGGGTTCCGATGAAGTTTGGGACAAAGCCGAAGGTGCAATTCGCCGTGCAGTTGAAACCTTGGGGATGGAACATTTTGAAGGAATTGGGGAAGCGGCTTTTTATGGGCCCAAACTTGACTTTATCTTTAGTGATGCCCTAGATCGGGAGTGGCAATTAGGAACTGTGCAGGTAGATTACAATTTGCCAGAACGCTTTGAGTTGGAATACGTCGCTGAAGATGGTGTTCGCAAACGTCCAGTGATGATTCACCGTGCGCCTTTTGGTTCGCTAGAACGGCTGATTGGGATCTTAATTGAAGAATATGCAGGCGATTTTCCTTTGTGGTTAGCGCCAGTGCAAGCTAGGTTACTCCCAGTGGGTGATACACAGCTAGACTTTGCTAAAGATGTAGTGGCGAAGATGCGTGCGTTGGGCATCCGTGCAGAAGTTGATACTAGTGGCGATCGCTTGGGTAAACAAATTCGCAATGCAGAGAAAGAAAAAATACCCGTGATGGCTGTGGTGGGAGCTAAGGAAGTGGAAACAAACACCTTAAGTATCCGTACCCGCGCCTCTGGGGAATTGGGAGTTATCTCTGTCGATGAGGTGGTGGATAAAATGAAAGATGCGATCGCTAAGTTCGAGAATTTCTAAAATCTAACCGCAGACGCACACTAATTAATTGGTGTGCGTTTTGTTTAGTAGGGTACTGAGGTTGATTGTGAGCAGATTATCGGCTAGCTGGTAGGTTTTGATAAAGGTGCGATGTCTACAACGAGCAACTCTTAGAGACGCTACGCGTAGCTTGCTTCCCGAAGGGTACGCTTACCCAAGGTAGGGCGCAAAAGAGAGTCAACAGCAGGGTAAAGGGAAATAGGAAAAAAGGCGATCGCTTTTTCATTTGGTGCATTAGTAATTAGTAGTTAGTAATTACTAATTCGTAATTTATCGCTCTTTTATGTCTTTGAGCAGAGAAAAATAAGATGCTACCTTGAATCTTTTTCAAAGCCAAGCTTTATCAGCAAAACCAAAAAAATCCTTGTTTGGAACCAAGCACAGACAAACAAGGTCTTAAATATTCTCTAATGAGAGTAATAAAAAAGCGTTATATGGAATCGCCACATTATAGTTCAATTAACTTGAAGCCCCAAGGTTTGAGAGCCGCTAAAGCGATTTCTGGATCTACGCCTTCATAAACCTCCCATTCCAACGGATGCTCTTTAGGATGTCCGTCACCGACATTACCTGCAACTTTGATTATCGGACAGTTAGCGATGCGATCGCGCTCCAACCCTCTTGGAATTGCTAGTTGGATTTTGTGACCGATAAACTTTGCTGTACTCTCATCAGCTACAGATTCACGGATTAAACAAATATCACCCGCAGTTCCCCAAGTAGTTTGGTAAATGTGGAGAAACGATATATAAGTGGCTGGTTTGATGGATCTTTTGAGAACGTGCATTATCTGTAATCCTTACACTATGAGTCAAAAATCATAAATCATACAAGTATTTTCTATCACGTTCGTAGGGAAGAATGTTTTTAATTAACATTTTGCACCTAGCCCAGGTGATTATAAATCGTCTGGTAGAATATAGCGGTTTTGGGTTAGTCCAATAGGTTTACGCTCTCCAAATTTAGCGTTAGCTTTTGAAAATGATGTCGTATAGTGACAGCAGAATCTCCACCACAATCAAAATCACCACATACCACTCTACTCGCTGGCTACTGCTATGCTGCATGAACTCCAGCACCGTTTGTGCAGTTTGGGAAATTAAATCTAATTTGCGTTCTAGGGCATGGTGACGTTCACGGATTTCGTATTCATCTTCCAAGCGCAGATATAAGTTTTCTAGCTGTGGGGATTCCCAGAGTAACTCCGGCTTATCGATAATTTCTACTTGACCGACAATCTTATGTTGAACTAATAGGGTAGTTCCAAGTTGACGCAGTAATTCCCGGCTCTGGCGTCTACCCCTGTTTTCACGCTGGAGACTAGCTGCAAAGGGTTCAATTTGATCAAATACACCCGCTAGACTGGTTTCATAGTGAGACAGCACAACACTCTTGGCGAGAATATCAGCCACTATCTGCAAGCGTTCTACACTAAATTCATGCAGCGAAATTTTTCCTTCTTTAACTCGCTCACTCTCTGCTACGTTGAGATGAATTTCTACCTCTTCTGTTTCTGGGTTGGCAAAAGAGCCACTAACTTGAGAGGAGAATTTGGTCAAAAAGGCTACCTTTTCCACAGGCTCAAGATTAAACAGGACAACTGCACCATAGTTAAGCAGTACGGCACAGCCGTGTTCACCGACTGAAACTATTACTGGCATAGTCGCCAAGCAAACGTAATTCTCCAAGTTCTGTAAGTTAATATTTTTACCAAGGAATAGGGCCTGCGCTCTAAATCTATCTCTATCATTAAAAAGGAGTTTTTGCATTGTCGCCCTATGCTATATTCTGCCTGCTGAACTGCTTAAGTAGCGATGTCTACGACGGCCTACGCCTACGCAATTCATGTCTGTTGTTGGAGATCGCTACAATCTCAGCTTACCAAGAAATTTATCCAGTACTACCTTAGTACGCATCACCATACTTTTAAAGTAAAAGCTTCGATAAAATCTACAATGCAACACTTGAGCATCAGGGTAATTGCCCCACACAAATTATTCACGCGGATATCCAGCTAAATATCACAAATCTGCCACCCTGGTTTGCCCAATCCAACTAGCATACATCAGGTTTGTGTTTTATACTCATTTTAGCCTGATAATAAAGGGTTGAGAGTTCTTACTTAGAAGGAACCTTAACGAACTTATTAGTGTTTGCTGGTGGCATATTTATCTACCACTAAGTTTAAGGATATTGGCAAAGCAATCAAAATTTTTGATGCTGACCGAAACTTTACTATTAGTATTAGAGGCTTAATGTTACATTTACTTCTGACTTCTCTTGGCATCATCGTTTATTTAACATTTGCAAGATGTTTATTTAGCCAATGGTTATTTTTCTTGATGGATGATAAAGAAATGAGTCCAGAAAAGCGCTCTTTTTCTAAGATAATTTTAGTTTTAATCACTATTTTCTGGCCCCTAATAGTACCATTTGCTTATCTAGAATTATTGAAATTTCATCGCAAATATAATAAAGAGATTGATTTATTGAGAAATTAGCTGAAGAAATGGTCAGGTCTGATATAGCGATTCTCGGCCCTTGTGCTCAGTTTGCCACCATTGGGCAATTCGGTCGTAACGGGCAGATGTATCATTTGGCTCCATAGAGTGACCTCATAAGTGTTGATGAGGATTTTCAGAGCAATTAAAATCTTTCCTCACCCTACACACAGACTACGCGATCGCCCCTAACGATCTCAATGTCGCTTTTTGAGCGTTCGTTAATCCCCTTGCCCCTTGAATATTCATACCTTGATACAGCCAACACTCATTAACGTCCGAATACAGCGTCCGGTTACGACATCCCACAGCTTATATTGTGCGATCGTCACTGCCACTTGCCAACCGTTGACCATCGGGACTAAAGTTCACTGACCAAACACAGCCTGTATGCTTTGTTAAAACCTTTAAGCACTAACCAATCTGCACATCCCACAGGCTGACCGACACGCACAAAGATCAATTCAACGCTGACCTGCTTTCATTCCTCTAGGACTGAATAATTGCTTTTTTGTCAGCATTTAGTTTCGATATCTTATGTGTGTAGCCCCTGAAAATTCCGGGGTAGGGAGTTATTCTGTGCAGAGTCTACTTTTACTCCTTACCCGGATTTTCTGAGCGGATACTAATGTTGCTTAATTGCTTAGTATGAATAAATACTTTTGAAAACGATAAGACTAATCAATACGGCAAGACCTAACGCTCTCCGAAAATAATTAACGCCTTGAAATAATTCTAGCCACGCCCAAGTAAACAAAGAGCCTATTGCTACTACGTCTAATGCTGTATTGATTTTGCCGCTTGTAAAAATTAGGGTTAGTAAACTACTTACTATCCAAACAATAAGCGGTAGATTGGGCATCTGAGCTATAACAATTTTGCCATCGTTGTCGCGGAAGGTTTTATCAACCAATGTATTTTGCGTCATTTTTAATTACTACCTAGCTACAAATAATTAACTTAGAAAAACAACTGGCTCCTCTCTTAAGAAGAGGTTTGTATCTAAGTTGTAAATTTATTAATAATATTAAAACATTCAAAACTTTCTTTCCAAGTGTCTAATTGCTGAGATTAGAGCGAAAAAGTATATTCATATATGACTATGTTGAAAGGCATACTTATATAAAATCCGCCAAAATATCTATCGGAAGTATTTTGCCATCTGGAGCGATGGTGATCATACTTGCTCAACGTATGAGGTTTAGTGCGGTGGCTAAATCTTTGCTCCCATGAGGTAATTACCATTATTTTTATCCAGCATGGTAGTAATGGAATTATAAAGGATACGCAAGGGTTATATTTTGTTTAGCGATATCCTCTGGCTGTCTAATTGCTATATAGAACAGCTCATCGTATTTGCAAAAGCTTTTAAAGGTAAAGATTTATAACGAAAACAATTGTTTGGCGTAAAATTTCGAGATGGAAAGCGAGAGAAAAATAGAGATTCACTTTTGCTTTTGCAGTCTCAAATGCATCATCCCGAACAAGATAAACTAGATTCACATCTACTACAACTGGCTATTTCGGCTCAACAATACCCACCGCGATCGCTAGAACGGCGACTCGCTTTAACAAAGCTGATTAATGGTATTGTGCGCTCCTGTAGGCTTTGCCATCCACAAAAAAGTCAATTTTCAGCTGCTGTCTATGAAAATATTTATGATGAGGCACGTCAAGAACTCTTACTTTATATTTGTGAGAAAATTGACAAGTACGATGCAGAACGCGGTAGTGTCATGGCGTGGGTCAATGTGCTTTTAGAACGGCGGTTTTTTAAAAATGCTATTAAAAAAGTTCAGAGTTCGCCAAATATACAAATAATAACAATTACTGACCTAGATAATTTTATTGCCTCGCCGGAAGAACCAAAAAACCTTACAGATATCTTGAAAGAATGTATAGAATCAGACCCAGAAAATCTTTTTAAAAATGAATGTATAGAAAAATTTCCTCAAGTCAACTTTCAAGAATTAGCGACACGACGACTATTGGGAAAATCCTGGAAAGAAATTTCTACGGAATTTAAAATAAAAATTCCTACAGTCAGCAGCTTTTATTACCGATGCATAAATAAGTTTTCTTCAAAGTTAAAAGAGTATTGTGTTAGTGATGTAAATTAAATCAGAGATTAATAAATGATGAGATACTGTTCAGAATCTTTAACCTTTACTGTCCCTATTAGTTTGTCAGATCGTGCATTAGCAGAACAGTTTTGCTCTCAGCATAGCAGTCCAGAAAAAGCCAAGCAAGTTTATCTCAATACTTTAGCGGTAGCTGCGGTAAAATTCTACCTTCGTTGCATGGGGGTTGAAACTAATTGGTCAGCAAGTTTAAGTTGGAACTCAGCAATGCAAACAGTAATGGATGTCGCTGATTTAGAAGTTATTGGTCAAGGTAAGATCGAGTGCCTTCCAGTGTTACCAGGCGAAAAAGTGATTCATATTCCACCAGAAGTTTGCTCAGACAGAATTGGCTATGTAGCTGTACAGGTTAATAAATCTCTAAGAGAAGCAACTCTGTTAGGATTTCTTAAAATGGTGACCGAATGTAATTCAGTACCTCTAAGCGAGTTGCGATCGCTCGAAGAGTTGATCGTCCAACTGAGTGAAACGCCTGAAAAAGAAAAACAACCAATTCATTTGAGCAAATGGTTGATGAATGTTGTTGATGTAGGTTGGCAAAGGGTTGAAGCAGCCGAGCTAGCTTTTGGATTTAGGTCTGCTGAACAAACTTTAGCTGAAAACTTAGCAGACAATTCAACTATTAGTGTGCAACAAGGTATACTCCTGGACTTAGGGCGACAACCAGAAAGTAAACCAATCGCTTTAATAGTTGGACTGATGCCCATTTCTGAGCAAGAAATAAATATTTTTGTGAAAGTGTGTCCAACTAATAACCAAAAGTATCTACCAGAAGAACTTGAAATAATGGTGTTGGATGATTTAGGTACTGCTGTGATGCAAGCTACTGCCAGAAGCACCAAGAGTATTCAACTAAACTTTAGCAGCGAACTAGGAGAGCACTTTAGCATTAAAGTTGTCTTGGGCAATGTCAACTTTAGAGAGTTTTTTACAGTCTAAAAATCAATACCAAGGAATATTATTAACTATCCTAATAATTTTAAGTGAAGTTATCAAATAAGGCAGAGGGCCATACCGCAGGCTTTACGACTACGCTCAGAGGTTGTTTGAAAAGTGGTTGGCTGTGATTTTAGGCACTTATTGATCCCCCCTAACCCCCCTTAAAAAGGGGGGAACCGGAATCAGAGTCCCCCTT
>NZ_JACJQM010000057.1:0-35613 GCF_014696655.1 Nostoc sp. FACHB-888
AACGTCTGACTGAAATGAGTGAGGCTGCCATATATGCCGTTATGACTCGAATTATGCTACGTCGTCTAGCCGTCTAAAGATTTACTTTATAAATGGTCTCTAAGGTACGTGTAGCGTCTCTAAGAGTTGCTATGCGGTTAGGGCACCCCTGTAAGCAAGCTATGCGTAGTGTCTCCCATTAATCCCAAAGGGAGAGGCTAGCAGATGCCATAGGATGCCCATTTGCGTGGTGTTTCCTTTAGGAGAAGGGCTATAAACAGAAGAGAAGGCTTTAAGCTGCGCTATCGCTTGTTGCAACTAGCGTTGTGTTGTGGGCATTTGTCATAGCGCAACTAAAATTTAGGATGGTACCATACTTTTGGCAACAATACACCCTAAAAAACTTGCTCTGTTATTAAATCTACATTCTTAACCGATTTAAAGAGCTTGTATCTGCATATTTCTTGAGCTTCACCTATTGCAAATTGCAAAACCGGGTGTTTGGTAGCTTTTTTTGGCTTTTCTTTGGTCATTACTCAAAAAAATTGCACAGTTACTTATAGACTATAGACTATGAACTATAGACTATAGACTAATGACTTCGCGTAGCAATTTGATTGTGCGTTTTGCGGAACCAACTGATCACAGCATACTATTTAAATTAATTCAGGGGCTGGCTGAGTATGAAAAATTATCTCACGCTGTCACTGGTAATGCCCTCGAACTTAAGGAACATTTATTTGGTTCGCACAAATATATAGAAGCGATTTTAGCAGAATCTGCGGGTCAAGCTGTTGGTTTTGCCCTGTTTTTCCATAATTATTCAACATTTTTGACCAAGCCAGGAATTTATCTGGAAGACTTATTTGTTTTACCAGAATATCGCAGGCAAGGTATTGGAAAGGCTCTCTTAAGTAAAGTAGCCCAGATAGCCGTAGAACGTGATTGTGGGCGGTTAGAGTGGAGTGTGTTGGATTGGAACGAATCAGCCCAAGAATTCTACCGTAGTATGGGAGCGTCTATATTAGATGATTGGCGGATTTGTCGTGTTACAGAAGATGGGCTTACCCGGTTAGGGGCTGTCAACTAAAGAACAAAGGATGAATATAAAGGATGAAGCAGGACAATTTTCATCTTGAATATTTCATCCTTAAACACCTATTATTTATTGGTTATAAAGTATTAAATTTTCTATAAATTTGCACTTTTATTATTAGCGTAGATACAAAGCAGCTTGTCGCCAGATATGACTCTATGCTAATAAAGCTAAATCTAAAACCCTGAATATTCAAAATCCAAAAACTTGATAGCAAAGTTTGACAGCTTGTCATTTGACTATAGCAGCGCCTCAACTGACAATTATGAAGAATATTGCAGCGAATAAGCCGTTATTGCAGAGAGAAAATGAAATGAAAAAAATTATTACAGTGATGCTGTTAGGCATAGCAATCTTCACCTTTGCCTTCAGTAGTCCGGCTTTGGCAGGAGATGCTGTTAGTGGAGCTAAAGTATTTAGTGCTAATTGTGCCTCTTGTCATGCAGGAGGTAAAAATCTGGTTCAAGCTCCGAAGAATCTGAAGAAGGACGCTTTAGAAAAGTATGGTATGTATTCAGAGGAAGCGATTATCGCTCAAGTTACAAAAGGTAAAAATGCCATGCCTGCTTTTGGCAATCGTTTAAAACCTAACCAGATTGAAGATGTAACTGCTTATGTGCTTTCACAAGCAGATAATGACTGGAAATAGACTAAAGTCTAACTTCAATAGTTAACAATTCGCGAGACAAAAAGCCCCGCAAATCTTAGAGGATGTTTGAAAATTCCTGCTGTTGGTAGCAAAACGTTCTAGAAATATGTGTGTATGCCGTAGCCTCTTTTAGGAGAGAGACTTTGAATTTTCCCCCTTAGCGACACGAGAAGGGGGTTAGGTTTTTGTGAACTTTTCCATATAACGTGAAAAGTTAGGTTTTTATCCAGCAAACTATACCACCTTAGTTTTTTTGAAATGCGTAGTAACATGAATTGAACTACCTCTTACAATCAACAAAAGAATTTTTATCAATGCATCCGACTGAAGAAGTTGCTGTTTCTACTCGCGTTATCGGTTTGATTAGTGGCACATCCGTAGATGGTATAGATGCTGCGTTAGTAGAGATTTCCGGTACAGAATTGGATCTCAAAATTGCGTTGCTGGCTGGGGCAACATATCCTTATCCAGCTGAACTTAGAGAAAGAATATTGGCAGTTGGTGCTGGCGTTGCCATCTCAATGGCAGAATTGGCAGAAATAGATGATGCGATCGCTCAAGTCTTTGCCCAAGCCGCCCAAAATATTCAAATTGGCCATCAGCCAGCCACTCTCATTGGCTCCCACGGTCAAACAGTTTATCACCGGCCACCTGCGGATAGGGGAACAGGAAACAAAACTACTCCCCACTCCCCACTAGGTTATAGTCTCCAATTAGGGCGCGGTGAATTAATCACCCATATTACGAGCATTACAACGGTGAGCAACTTTCGCGTTGCTGATATCGCTATTGGTGGTCATGGTGCGCCCCTCGTGCCCAAAGTAGATGCCTATGTACTTAGTCATCCCCAGGAGAGGCGCTGTATTCAAAACATTGGTGGTATTGGTAATGTTGCTTATATTCCGCCTCGGCATGGCGACTGGCTTTCAAAAATTCGCGCTTGGGACACTGGCCCAGGAAATAGTCTGTTGGATCTAGCGGTGGAACATTTAAGCGCTGGTGCTAAAACTTACGATGAAAATGGCGATTGGGCAGCTACTGGTACTCCTTGCCATCCATTGGTAGAACAATGGCTCAACCAAGACTATTTTCATCTGCCACCACCCAAATCTACTGGTCGAGAGTTATTTGGTGTGACTTACCTGCATCAGTGTTTAAAAGATGCCCAAGCATATAAACTCAATCCTGCCGACATACTGGCAACTCTCACAGAACTTACAGCTGCTTCAATTGTTCATAGTTACCGCACTTTTTTGCCGGAAATGCCACAGAGGATATTATTATGTGGCGGTGGCAGTCGCAATCTATATTTAAAACGTCGATTAGAGTTATTGTTAACATCAATACCAGTCTTGACTACAGATGAAGTCGGTTTGAGTGCAGATTTTAAAGAAGCGATCGCCTTTGCAGTTTTAGCCTACTGGCGACATTTGGGTATTCCTGGTAACCTACCTACTGCAACTGGGGCACCTCAAGAAGTGCTTTTGGGAGAAATTCACCAAAGTCACTCCTGAATCATAAGAACAATAAACAAGATAAAAAATTTCTTCATTCAGGACTGGCTCAACGCTTCGCTATCGCTAACGTAACTTAGCACTGCTATAACTGTAGTCTTGGCCGCACTCGATCAAGACAGATTTTTGTAACTAAGTGTTACAAAATAAAAGACAGACTATAACTGTAGTCTTGGCGGCACTCGATCAAGACAGGGAATATAGAAGGTGGCTCATACTTTTTTATTAGAACCAGGACGCTGGGCAATGCAAGGTAATTGGCTGGAACGTAATGGTATGCCAATCAGCGTCAAGGGTATGACCTTGGTCGCTTGGAATCGAGATAACTGGTTTACTATGGCTACAAAGTTGGTATTTCCAGGTAGCGATCGCTCAGAAATCTCTCTGCAATACAAGGGGCGGTTGCATGAGGGAGAGCGTCAGTATACTTTTTTACTCCAGCATAATATTTTAGGGCAGGTTGAAGGTGAAGGCTGGATTGGTTTAGATACTATTGTGCAGCGTTACTGGGTAATAGGCGATCGTCAGCGTCGTAGTGGCTTTGAAACCCTACACCGAATTTCGGAAGATAGATACTACCTCAGTAGTGGTATCTTAGCTGGTCATTTTTTAACTAACACAATGGAAGCTAGCCTAGAACGTCAGTCAACCAAAGGATAGCGCTGCCTGCTGTGCGTCTAAGCTGGGAGCCGACCGAAACAATGCCAATACACTCACTGCTTGCTTAAGGACTAATGTCTCATACTTGACCTCAAGGAGTCATTGTTTATTCTCACTAACCTACTGAGTTGTATACTAAATAAGAAATTATCAAATTATTGTTAGACTTTTAGTATTTTTACCGAACCGTGTAGTCTGGAGTCCAGTTTCATGAATCCTAAAGTCTCTGTCATTATCCCTGCTTACAATACTGAAGCTTATATTGGGAAGGCAATAGAGTCAGTTTTAGAGCAAACGCTCACAGATATTGAAGTTATTATAGTCGATGATGCTTCAAGTGATAAAACTGTAGAAGTCGTTAAAAGTTTTACTGACCCACGTCTCAAAGTAATAGTGAATCAACAAAACCTTGGGGCTGCTGCTGCGCGTAATCGTGCCCTGAGAGCAGCCCAAGGAGAATGGATTGCTGTGCTTGATTCAGATGACTGGTATGCTCCTGAAAGATTAGAAAAGCTCGTGTCACTGGCAAATGAAAAAAATGCAGACATGATTGCTGACGATCTTTATTTAATCAAAGATGGCGAAACATCTCCTTGGAGCACATTGATTCAAGAAAGTGAAGAACGTATAGATAAAATTATCCAAATTGATATCGTTTATTTTGTAGAAACTGATGCCTATGGAGAACCAGGGTTGCATCTTGGTATAAGCAAGCCTCTATTCAAACGAGAATTTTTGGTTAAGCACGGCATCGAGTACGATGATGCCATTAGGATGGGTCAAGATTTTTGGATTGATATGAAATGTTTAATAAAAGGAGCACGCTTTTTCCTTGAGCCAAAACCTTATTATTTCTACCGTTCACGCCCCGGATCTCTTGTACATAAAAGCCAATTGCCACGTTTAAATCAATATTTGAATGCTAGTAATTCTTTCATGCAACAAGATGTGGTGAAGAAAAATCCAGCTTTAATACGTGCTATGTCTTATAATATTACAGTCTATAAAAAACATTTAGCTTACTTACAAGTTGTAGAGCCTCTAAAGCAAGGAAAATGGTTAATAGCATTGACCGAAATGGGTAAAAATCCGCGCTTCTTTTATGATTTTATTTCCCGATTGAACAATATTATCGCCCGTCGAATTCAATACTACGTGATGGGTAATAAATCAGTTTTTGACATTACTTATAACATACAGAGAGAACGAAAAACTACCAATTAATACTATCATAGTTTTTTAAATAAATAATCCATCTGTACGTAGTCAAAATGAGCCTGAAGGTTAAAAAACTGGTAAAGCAATAAGTATCTCTAAATTATCCATACTAACAAAATAAACGCAGAGAACACCCTTGTTGGAGGTAAAAGGAAAGTATTAATTAAGCTGTGGGTCATTGCTCACTAAAATAATCTGAGTTTGACGAACCTTTTTTTGCCTTAAACCAAAATTCAAGTCTGTCTCTCTCCCACTCCGAGAGGGACGATTTTGAGTAATAAAACTTCTTAGAAGTTGTTTGAAAAGTGTTTTGCTGTAACTTTAAGCACTTTTAGATCCCCCCTAGCCTTAAAAAGAGGGGAACAGAAATCAAAGTCCCCTGATTTATCGGAGGATTTTAGAGGTATCTAGGACTTTTGATACCCCCAAGAGGACTTTTCAAACAGCCTCTTAGAACTCTGTGGCGAGTGTGGTGTTCCCTAATAAAGGTTTTTGTCAGATCCTAAAGTTATCTATTTAGTCAAAATTGGGCAAACTAAAATTACACCACAATGAAAGTGCAAAATGGTATAAAGCGTCATTATAAATTTACCCTTTCTGCTTGTTTAATCTGACATATTGCACCAGTTGTAATAAATGTCCTGGTTGCAAACTGCTAGATAATGCTTTCAATATTCTAAAAGAGGGCTGAAACAAGCTAGTACAGCACCGCGTAAATATACCAACGATTCAAAATCGCAAAAAGCCTAGTATATAAGTTTTTTACCTTTTAGCTTCCATTTCTGACTTGTGGTATGAGCCTAGAAAATCATTTCAGGGCGCAACAATTCAGATATCAGTTGGAATGGAATGCACTTTTCCTCCTAAACACTTACAACCTGCTTTTGGATTCAAATTCTCTATGTCAGACCCCAACATTGGTCGCTTACTAAGCAAACGCTACCAACTCCAGGAGTTAATCGGTACTGGAGCAATGGGTCGGGTTTATCGTGCTAAAGATACTTTGTTGGGAGGTGTACCTGTTGCGGTTAAGTTTCTAGCGCTATCAATCCAAAATGAAAAGATGCGATTGCAAGACCGCTTTGAGCGAGAAGCAAAAACCTGTGCTTTGCTAGGGCAAAAAAGCATCCATATTGTCCGTGTCATGGACTATGGCGTAGATGACAATAACACCCCGTTCTACGTTATGGAATACCTACAAGGACAAAGCCTAAACAATATCATTCGCAAGCAACGACTGCCTTTACCAAGATTTCTAAGTATGGCACGTCAACTCAGCCTGGGGTTACAGTGCGCTCATGATGGCATCCCAGTTGAGGGCAATATTTGCCCAATTATCCATCGTGATGTCAAGCCAAGCAATATGCTGGTGATTCAAGATCCCAGTTTCGGAGAATTGGTTAAGGTTCTAGATTTTGGTATTGCTAAGTTATTACAGTCCGATGGCGACCATACAAAATTCTATTTGGGGACATTGGCTTATTCTTCTCCCGAACAGATGGAGGGTAAAGAATTAGACAACCGTGCTGATATTTATAGTTTGGGCGTCATGATGTTTGAGATGCTCACAGGCAAAATGCCACTGGTGGCACCAACTCACTCTTTTGGAGCATGGTATAAAACACATCACTATCAAAAACCACGTTCTTTTACCGAGGCTGCACCCGGATTAGAACTACCAAAAGAAATCGAAGATTTGGTGATGAGTTGTCTAGCTAAAGTAGCACGCGATCGCCCCCAAAATATCGCTGAAATCCTCAGAGTTTTAGTATCTCTAGAAAAGCCTGACCATACACGCAAAATTAAGCAAAACAGCCATGCCCTAGTTCCCGCTATTACAGTAAACAATGAGCTTGAACAAAAGGCAAAAGCCGATTTGCAGGTTTCCTGGTCAAACGAGGAAATTGCCCGGACTATTTCTTGGCCTGAAAATAAACCAGTTGCCGATATTGTGTTTCCCCAGACCATTCATACCAATGGAGAGGTTTTACCAGCTCTGTGGGTGATGCTACCGCAAGAGGAAATTCAAAAGCGCTTACTCTGTACCCGGTATAACCAATTTCTTTTCATTTCTATCCCCCATCCCATGCTGTTATGGATTACTGTCATCTACAACCGCAAACATGGCGCTAAATGGTTACCTTACTACCTTGATCTCAAAACCAGTCTTGGTAAAGAAATTACTCGGTTACTACAGCATACAGGTTACTATCGCTTGTTGTTCTTTGCACGAGAAACACCAAATCGCTGTACCCATATCTTACTTTCCAGCGTTGCTTCTGCCCAACGCCAACGGCTGCAAGAGTGGGTCGCAATGAGCAACACATTGATGTCCTCTGCCGATCCACAAATTAGTAAGAGTGTACTCAAAAAGGAGTATGAAAAGATTAAGCCTCAAATTCTCGCAAAATTGCAAAGTATTGATACAGATTCTCCACACGATCTTTCTAACTAGGAATAATTTATTAATGTTACATCTTTTAGATGTAGCCAAGGGGTAGTCACTCAAAGTATGTAAACTTTTATAAACAAAATATATATAAAGATGTAACTTCTAGTTATATGTATAAAGAGTGAAAAAACTAGCTGCCGAATCACGGCTATCTAAATTCTCTCTCAATCTTACTGTGTATATAATAATTCCAGTAGATTAGAAGTTTACGCAGGTTGATTCACAGTGTAGACTGAACCAAAAGCAAGGCTGGCTAAGGTAAAGAGTAAATTTTTACTACAAAATTAAAGTAAGTCTAGGCTGTAGAAGATGTGTCTTCGAAAAGTGTACTTATTGCTAATTAATTTTTTGAGTTGAATTTTTGCCCAACTTTTGCGTAATTGGTGATCGAAGTTGACGCCCCGACATCCCCAGCTCTTTTCCTCCTTGGAACCAAGCAAGAGAAGGAGGTCGCCCACTGCGACAGTAGAACGACTCTATGCCATAGTGGAACCCGAATCTAAGCCCCACTGGTGCTTAAGAAGTTCTTGATAAGTTGCCTCGCGCACTACCATTTGCTCATAGAGCTTAACCAAAAAGTCTTTAGCTTGATCGTGGCTCATGTTTTGCACCTGAGTAGCAAATGAGCAGATGCTGAATTGCTGTTCCAAGGATAGTTTCGTTGGCTGGTTCATAGTTAACTCCGAAAAACAACGTGTAAAGGTGATATCGTTTACAGAAGTCTAAATGGGATAATAATTGGGCTTCTAACTGTCCAACATTTTTTCCTCCGTATTACGAAAGATAACAATTGTTTGACACATTGCCCACATCCAAAGTGTGGACTTTTTCTACTCTGATATCTTGCACCTAATCCTACTGATATACCACCCAAGTTAGTTAAGCCATATTCCGGAAAATAGGCTTTGTTTTGCCTAAGGTAAGTATAAATATCTCCCTGAGTCCTTTTTGCTTTGCACAACTCTCCTTTGGGGAGAAGCTGAGGTGTGATTCTTAGCCCCCGATAGTTTTTCCTAAACCAGAAAAACTAAGATGCTGTCTCCCCTAGCATGAAGAAAGCTTTGGAGGGTAGGAATTTTAAGGATGTTGGGGGATAAATGGTAATAAACGTGAATTATAGTCGTCTTACCTGATTACGTGCAAGATGTCAATTTATCAATTTATGCAAATTTAGCCTCATTAGGTTAATTTTGAGGCTAAAAGTATTTGTATCAAATTGTAAAAATGAAAAATGCTCACGCTGAACAAATTGCTGAGTATATTTACCGGATTAGTCATTTGTCAGTTGTCCTTTGTTATTGGGCAATGACCCATGACTAATGACTATTTTCTTCGAGCGAGACGATGACAACTGTGATATTATCGTGCCCTCCGTGGTCTTTGGCAGCCTCAACTAGAGAGATGGCGGCTTTATCAAGCCAAGGAGTGTCTTGGAGGCAGCTAGCAATCTTTTGTTCGACAAGTTCTTCTGTTAGACCATCACTACATAACAGCAAGCGATCGCCAATTTTGACATCTAGTGGTTGCAGATCAATCTGATGCAAGTCTTCACGCCCCAAACAGCGCGATAATACATGACGAAAAGGATGCGATCGCGCTTCATCTAAAGTGATGTCACCAATTTTGATTGCCCGTGCTACCCAAGTGTGGTCTTCTGTTACTTGTTCTAATTGCGACTCTCGGAAGCGATACAGCCGGGAATCGCCAACATGACCGCACCAGGGTGTCTCTGGGGAGCGAAAAACCACAGCTACAACCGTTGTACCCATATCGGCGCGTTCGGGATGATTTTGCTGATCTTGCAAAATCGCTTCATTTGCAAGCCACAAAGCTTGCTCTAGCAATTCTTGGGAAGATTTAGGAGATTGCCAATTTGCTACCAAATAGTTTTGAATTTCTTTAGTGGCAATCCGACTTGCCTCCTCACCTCCGGCATGACCACCCATGCCATCAGCAACAACGAAAAATCGCCCCTCTGGGTCGATATAGTAAGCATCCTGATTATTAGAACGAATAAGTCCCGGATCGCTAAAACCCGTGAAATTAAGTTTCATAATTTTTTCGTACAACAATTAATACATACGATCGTAACGGTCAAGGCGTAAAAGTAGTCTGATCATGATCACTGAAAGCCCTGCTGCAACTAAACCAGGCGCTAGTGCCCACCATACATAATTCGTAACCACTAAGATCGTAGCTGAAAGCGTGAAAGCACTGATTAACAGAGCATAGCTTATTGAGAGCTGAATACTGCTCTGTCGGCGCAATAGGCGTTCAGTTTCGATAGACCGAACGCGCAGGCGCATGTCTCCCCGTTCTAGCTTCTCTAGGGTATCCTCTAATCTACGTGGTAGACCAAACGCGGTACTACTTACCTGAGCTGCTTGACGACTTAATTCGTTAATAAAGCTATTTCCCTCAGAACCATTCATATCGGTCATAAGCTGCATTGCATACGGTTTGGCAACTTCCATAAAGTTAAACTCTGGATCTAAACCTTTGCCTACCCCTTCTAAGGTAGAAAAGGCTCGCATCACAAAAGTGAAGGTTGCTGGAAATCTAAATGGCTGATTATAAGCTATTTCGTAAAGGTCGTCACTGATTGCCGCGACCGATTGATTTTCAAAGGGCTTATCCATGAAATGATCCAGCATATACTGGACGGAACGCCGGACTGGGCCCATGTCATCGGTTGGTGCGATCGCGCCTAAATCGATTAAAGACTGAACAACGCGATCGCCATCTTTTTGGGCAATACCAAACAGTGTTTGCATCAGTCCTTCGCGAACGTTAGACTTAATCCGCCCCATCATGCCGAAATCGTAGAATATCAAAGCACCAGTTGCACTAATGGCAATATTGCCTGGGTGAGGATCGGCGTGGAAAAAGCCACTATTGAGCAGCTGTAGTAAGTAGGCTTGAGCGCCTTGACGAGCGATCGCCTTTCGATCCAAACCTGCCGCTTCTAAAGCTTCGTATTGGCTAATTTTAATTCCAGGGAGATATTCTAAGGTTAAGACTCTAGAAGTGGCATAACGCCAGTACACTTTTGGGACATTTACCCAATCGTAGCCGCGAAAGTTCCGGCGAAAGGTATCAGCATTACGACCTTCATTGAGATAATCAATTTCTTCCCAAAGAATTCGACAACATTCTTCATAAATACCTAACCAATCTCGCCCTCGTCCCCATTTGGGATGGTTTTGAAAGTAACGGGTAATTCCCTTGAGAATCTGTAAATCTATTTCAAATAATTTTTTTAGTCCAGGACGTTGCACCTTGACAACAACCGATTCCCCACTATGCAGCACAGCTTTGTGTACTTGCCCCAAGCTAGCAGCAGCTAAAGGAATAGGTTCAAAATTATGGAATAGTTCAGGAATTTTTTTGCCTAGTTCTTTCTCAATGGTCGCTTCTACTTGCTCATAGCTAAATGCTGGTACTTTGTCTTGTAACTTGGCTAGTTCGTCTACATATTCAACAGGGAATATATCAGCGCGGGTAGAAAACAGCTGCCCTACTTTGATGAAGGTTGGCCCTAAATCTAGCAGGGTATTGCGAATCCAAACCGCTTGGGTTTTGCGTCTTGCAGCTTGCTTTGCCTCAGTCACGCCACCCGGATAACTCCAAGATTTGTTGTATAGCCAAAGTTTGAACAATAAGGTCAAGACAAAAGACCAAATGTCCACAAAACGCCGTCTGCTAGAGTATTTTTCCCGATTCCAACGGTATGCCTTATCTGAATAACCTTGTTCCATAAATTACTTTGTGTACCGTTGGTTTGCAACCGAATCACTTGAAAGAAAAGACACTCTGATTCCTAAACTGTTTTTTTTAAGTGTCATTTGTCACTTGTGCAAAATTTTTGACGAATGACCAATGACTAATGACTAATATTTATGCAGAAGTTCTGCGATAATGTTGCAATTCTGTACGTAACAGGGCAATTTCTGCTCGTAATTCATCAATATCTGCTTGCAAGTCACCTGAATCAGAACTGGCTTGCCCAGTACCTGTGGTAGATTGACCAGCGTTAGCTGCTTCTGCTGACCGATTTGCCCGCTCTATGACTTCTTCTGTAAACTGGCGCAACTGTTCTCTAGCTTCTGCATCAAATTTGCCCAGATCGCTCAAAGCATCGGTCAAGGCGACCTCTAAACGCTCATTAACTACTTCGGCTACTGCTCTGCCTACGAAAAAGGCTTGTACTAGTGGGTTACTCATAAATTTTTGTTACGTTGATCCGCAAGAGAATTATAACTTGCCTGTATGCTTTACGGCTTCTGCTGGGGAGTTAGAGATTTACATGACTTAATGTGCGACTTCAGCCTTGGCGAATAGCATTGGCAGAGTTTGCGGGCACACAAACCAGAGCTACATCGATTTGAAATAACATATATCGTGACATTCCAGCAAGTTTCGATAATATTGCTCTGGTGTATTGGGTAAATAGGTTGTCATTTGCAAGGCTTGCTCTTTCAATATCCAGGTTATTAGTTGGCTCATAGAGAATCAGCAGTTCGATTTCTAAAATATTGATCACATAGCGATGCTTGCGGCGGGCTACGCCTACGCTAATCTTGCTAATTCACCCCCACTCAACACAGAGGCGCTTTTGTGAATATCATCATATTTCAAGAGAAATTTTCAGAAAAACCGCGCCAAATCCGAATTTAAAGACAAGCTAAATAGTAAGCATTACACTACAATATCTGATTGATGAAAATGTTAATTATATATATCAAAATCAAATTAAGCTCTGTTAAAATTAACCTATAATTAATTGATACTGGATTGATTCTATGACCATCACCCAAGAATTAGAATCTCAAGGAGACATCTCGAAAGATGTGATATTTCCACCAAGTGATTTATATAGTGACGAACCTCCTTTGGAAACAGAACTGCATCTACGACAAATAATGTTATTTTTACAATGCCTGGAATGGCTGTGGCCAGATAGAAATGATTTTTATGCAGCGGGGAACCTAACTATCTACTACAGTCCACACCAAAAAAAATCAGAGTACTTTCGCGGACCAGACTTTTTTGTTGTATTGGGATGCGAACGCAAAACCCGAAAAAGTTGGGTAGTTTGGGAAGAAGAAGGCAAATATCCCAACGTAATTATCGAAGTTTTGTCGGAGTCAACAGCGAAGACAGACAAAGGTTTAAAGAAAACAATTTATCAAAATATTTTCCGAACACCCGATTATTTTTGGTTTGATCCATACACATTAGAATTCGCGGGATTTCATTTACTAGATGGAGAATATCAGCCTCTACAAGCGAATGCAGAAGGATATTTATGGAGTCAACAATTAGGGTTATATTTGGGAATTTATCGGGGTTTATTGCGTTGGTTTACACCTGATAGAGAATTAGTACCGACACTAGAAGAAACGGCCGCACAAGCACAAAAAATCGCCGCACAAGCACAAGAAAAAACAGAGCGTTTAGCAGCCAAGTTACGTGAATTAAATATCGATCCAGATACAATTTAGATAGTCTAAACGAGTGCGATTACTTACGGGATGCTACGCGATCGCTAACTACAACACTGCTAAAATAAATTCATAACTACTTGATGCCGTATCCATTCTATGACCATAGCTCAAGAATTAGATTCTCAAGAAGGCATCTGCCAAGATGTTATATTTCCAGCTGGCGATCTATATAGTGATGAACCTCCCTTGGAAAGCGAACTGCATTTACGGCAAATAATCCTACTTTTAATATGTCTGGAATGGTTGTGGCGAGATAGAAATGATTTCTATGCGGCGGGAAATCTGACTATCTATTACAGTCCACACCAACGCAAATCAGAATACTTTCGAGGTCCAGACTTTTTTGTAGTTTTAGGAACTGAACGTAAAACTCGCAAAAGTTGGGTAGTGTGGGAAGAAGATGGCAAATATCCGAATGTAATTCTAGAAATTTTGTCTGACTCAACAGCTAATACTGATAAAGGTCTAAAAAAAGAAATTTATCAAAATACTTTCCGCACGTTGGATTATTTTTGGTTCGACCCTTACACACAAGAATTTGCGGGATTTCATTTAGTAGATGGAGAATATCAACCTCTACAAGCAAGTGAACAAGGATATTTATGGAGTCAGCAATTAGGGTTATATTTGGGAGTCCATGAAGGTTTATTACGGTTTTTTACACGAGATGGACAACTAGTAGCAACACCTGAAGAAACGGCGGAACAAGCAGAACAAAAGGCAGGACAAGCAGAACAAAAGGCAGGACAAGCAGAACAAAAGGCAGAACAAGCAGAACAAAAGGCAGAACAAGCAGAACAAAAGGCAGAACAAGCAGAACAAAAGGCAGAACAAGCAGAACAAAAGGCAGAACGTTTGGCAGCAAAATTGCGAGAGTTGAATATCGATCCAGATACAATTTAGATTACTGCGATCGCTTCACTAATTCATTTAGGATAGTATTGTGCTAAAAACTCTTCAGCTTCAGCCCTATCTTTAATCACTCCATCTAAGGTAGCAGCAACTATATCATCTAATATTTGCCGATACCGGGGCCCTGGTTTGTAACCAAGTTTCTTTAAATCATTGCCATTTAATAGTGGCTGCACATTAGTCCAAACAGTTAAATATTTCCAAATTTGATGTCTAATCTCTCGCGGACTTTGCAAAGCAATTAAAATCAGCATTGGTAAATCGTACTGTCGCAGCAACTGCACTACTTGACTGGGGCGTTGCAAAGTTGGTAATAGTGTCATCACCTGACTTTGCGCTTGAGCTAAGTTGTTCAACCTAGCAATGCTATCCTCTTGGAGTTGCAGATTTTTTGCTACTTTTGCGCGATATTGTGGTGCTAGGCAGGCGATTAACGTTTCTAAACGCATTTGCCAGTGAATGAGAATTTGTTCAGCATCAAATCGCCGCAAGCAGCGTTCTAGCAAACGTAGTTGTCGCAGGAGTTCTGCGTCTAGTTTGAGGGTAGGATGGATACATTGCAATGCCCCTAAATTATCGAGTAACTGCAAAGCCGATTTCCAGTAGGGGGCTTCTAAAATGTGTTTTAATTCTGTTTTCAGCCGAGTTTGCAGGGCTGGAGTTTTGCTATTCTCTTGGGAAGTGCGATCGTAAACGCCACTGTTGATGGCATAGCGGATAAACTCTTCAGTTTGCGGTTCTATCTGAAATCCGAACCGCACAGCAAAGCGCACGCCACGATAAATCCGGGTGGGGTCTTCGATAAAGCTGTTGGGGTGTAAAACCCGAATTTGCCTAGCTTGTAAATCTAGTAATCCGCCAAAGAAATCGAGTAATTCACCAGCACGGGGAGTAGTGAGGCGCAAAGCAAGGGCATTGATGCTAAAATCTCGACGGTACAAGTCTTGACGAATAGAACTCGCCTCAACTTCTGGATTGGCTGCTGGATAAGGATAAAATTCTGTTCTAGCGGTGGCAATATCTACCCAAAGAGAATCTAATTCTGGATCTTTGTGCCACAACAAAGCCGCAGTTTGAAAAGCCCCGTGGACTTCTAAGCGGGCGGCAGGGTAAAGTTGTTGGAGTGCCTTTGCTAGTTCCACACCAGCACCAACATCTGCTGATTTGTGAAAGCCATCAACCACAAAATCAATATCCTTAATCATCAAAGTGCCTGATGTTGCATCAGCCAACAGTAAATCCCGCACTGCTCCTCCGACAAGATATAGATGCCAACCCCGTTTTTCTGCCTCTTGTGATGCTGTGGTGAGTAATTGCCACAATTGCGGTGCAACGCGATTTTGCAACTCAGTGCTAAGAGGAATTTTGAATTTCGTTAGCGTAGCGTTAGCGTCATTTTGATTTTTGAATTCTTGTCCTTCTTCGTCTTCATCCCTTTCTTGATGTAATTCCCGCAAGACATCAGTGCGAGTGACCAAACCAACTAACTGTTCATTCTCCAATACTGGTAAGCGTCCGATATCATAAGTCACCATCAGCGACTCAATTTGTGGCAGTGTTGTATCTGGTGCGATCGTTTTAAGATTTGTGGTCATGTAACCTTTGACTGGCGCATGACTAAATCCGTGGTGCAGGGCAATATCAATATCCCGCCGCGAAATAATACCTACTAGTTGGCCTTGGGCATCGACTACAGATAAACCAGAGTGCCCATAGCGTAATAAAATGCGCTGGGCTTCGGCAATTGTGGTTTCAGGCAGAATCGTGCGGACAGGAGAGGACATTAAGTCCCTAGCGGTGAGGGGATGGGGAATTTGTGCTTTTACCCCGTCAAGGAGTTGTTTTAATATTGCCTCTGAATCAACTCCTCTTAAGTTTAGCGATGCGGCTTGTGAATGACCGCCGCCGCCTAGAAGTTGGAATAATACGTTAAGATTCGTTTTGGGAATGTGCGATCGCCCAATTACAGTTAAGCGTGAATCACTTTCATCTAAAGCATATTCATTAGCCAACAGTAGGGCATCAATTTCAGTTAATTCCACAAGTTCCGATGCCAAACTCGATAACCCAGGCACAAAATTTTTAGTTTTTAGAGTTACCCAAGCAACCGTATATCCATGTAGAGAAAGATATTCTAAATTTTCCAGCGATTCAGTTAATAACTGCTGCAATTGCACAGACAAACCAGGGTCACGGTAGGTGGAAATTACCGATAAACTCGCACCTTGTTGCATTAACCAAGCCAAAGCTAGGGCATCCCGTGGTGTGGACTGGTCATAAGTCAAAGAGCCAGTGTCAACGTGGATACCCAAGGCCATCACAGTTGCTTCGGCAGCAGTTAGGGAAATTTCCTGTTGTTGCAATTGCTCAACGATTAAAGTTGTAGTTGCTCCTACTGAGGAAATATATGATTCGGTAGCCGGAATATTTGATTCTTGTCCTAAGTGATGGTCATAAATTATAATCTCTCTAATATGGGCTAAATCTAACCACTCAGCAGCTTTACCCAAGCGATCGCGCTGTTGCGTATCCACCACAGTCAGAGAACGAATTTTTTCTGGATTCACCGAACGGCGTTCAATTAGGGGATATTCATCCCGATGCAATGCTAAAAAATCTCTTACAGGAGGGTGAGAACCGCCACTCAGCACAATCTTACTTCCCGGTAGTAAGCGCGTTAACCCTACGGCAGCCCCTAGTGCGTCAAAATCTGCTGTTGTGTGGCAAAGAATTAAATCCATAGTATTAAGAGCCATTGGTCATTGGTGCTTAGACAAAGGACGAACGACTAAAATATTGTAATTTTTGGTAACTGAAAAATAAGAAAAAAGTATCAGTGTTGCCCTTGAGGTAAAATTGACAGAGGCCTCACCCTTTAACCCTCAGAGTCAGCGCCTTAATTGTCAAATATTCTGAAATACATGATTGCGGCGTTGTATGATTTAAGTAGTTACTCGCCACCACGGTCATTGATACACCTCGCTTACTGCCCTCTGGCAAACCTACGTGAAACGTTGGACAACGGGAAACGAGTAGGCATCCTTTCAAAGAATGCAAATTTACCATTGGTTGACACATCAATGCAAAAGTCATAAGCAATTCATCCTGTGTCGTAAAATTTGTGGGGTACGAAAGGAAGAAAAAATCAAATTTTTGACCGTGGGGGATCACAGGTACATAAAACCAGAGCTTCTGGAAATGTCCTATGCAATAGCAGGAGTCACCCTCGTTGCCTACACTGTACACCTTACTGTTAGTGTAAGACATATCACTATTTCGCTGTATTGGGAGAAGCAAAAATGACCATAATATTCCAATTCGCTTTGATAAGCCTAGTTCTATTGTCTTTTGTCCTGGTTGTTGGCGTTCCCGTAGCTTACGCCACTCCCCAAAATTGGGTTGAATCTAAAAAACTGCTCTGGGTTGGTTCCGCCGCCTGGATTGGTTTGGTATTTTTAGTTGGTTTGTTAAACTTTTTTGTCGTGTAGGCGACGGCTTCACTCTGGCGCAGGCACATAATATAAGAACTAGAGGAGCAGAAAAGCCAAGGTCAAAGACCAAAGGAGAAAAGGAGAAATTTTTTCCGATTTCCTTTTTTTAACCGTGCTTTCCTGCTCCTCTACATTTAAATAAGAAATGTATATTGGTCAGAACTATAGTTGATTAAGAGGCAGTCATGGCAGTTTTCGAGGGAACTTTTACCCAAACGGAGCCTTTGCGGTTTGCAGTGGTGATTGGTCGATTTAATGACCTAGTTACCGGAAAGCTGTTAGAAGGATGTCAAGATTGCTTGAAACGCCACGGTGTAGATCCTAACCCCCAAGGTAATCAGGTAGACTATGTTTGGGTTCCGGGAAGTTTTGAGGTACCTTTAGTAGCTCGCCAACTAGCACTTTCCCATCGTTATGATGCTGTAATTTGTCTAGGTGCAGTTATTCGAGGACAAACACCCCATTTTGATTATGTATCCGCCGAAGTTTCTAAAGGCATTGCCGCCGCTAGCTTTCAAACTGGAGTGCCAGTAATTTTTGGCATTTTGACAGTAGACACTATGCAACAAGCCTTAGAACGGGCAGGCATCAAAGGTAATCATGGCTGGGATTATGCCCTGAATGCCTTAGAAATGGCAAGCCTCATGCGGCAACTGCGTTCTAACCTAGCAGAGCCATATTCTCGTAATAGCCAGTCTTTGCCAGCTTCTTTTCAAAGCGCCAGCATAGGCAATTTAACTGCGGAGTCAGAAGAACTAGGTTAGGGCGTGTCATTAGTCATTTGTCCTTTGTTATTCACTAATGACAAATGACTAAAAAAAGGAGTTGACAATTAGGGATAAATCTGAGATATTGATATATGGCAATTGATTGCGGGTGTAGCTCAGTGGTAGAGCGTCACCTTGCCAAGGTGAATGTCGCGCGTTCGAATCGCGTCACCCGCTTCCAACTAAGACCTCTTGAAATTTTAAGTTCAAGAGGTTTAGTGTTTTTAGTGGTCTGGCAAGGGAATTTTGCTGAGTTTATGGTAAGAAAATCAAGTTCTTTTCTTCCCCTGCTTCCCATGCTTCCCCTAATCTCCTTACTTGCCTTCACCCATCATTTTTTGGGTTGGTCGATTGAACTTTTTGGCGATTCACGCTGTACTCTTGTGAATTGTTATCAATATTGTTAGTAATGCCAACTTTTATGAATTTCATAGACAGGTAAAATATAAAGTAATTTAGATATGGTGGAACTGTCGTATTCGTAGATAGATTTTACGCATCTAGTAAAACTTGTTCAAATTATGGGGGAATTCATATGCACGGATAGTTGAGTCATGTCTGGGCGTTAAGGGATAACTACTTCCATGCTCCCATTGAAATGTCAACTAATATCTAGCTTTGTCTAGATTTTATTTAGTAGAAGGAAATTTTAAATAAGATTGTCAGATCCGGGGAAAGACTACAAACAGAAAGCCCCGTACTGATTGAAAATTAGGATACTTAGAGTTTGCTGCATCTACTGCTTGCAATCATGGTGATATTTGCATCGCCAACCGATCTTTATAAAGAGAGCAATCTTTAATAGCAGAAGCCTCTAAGGCATTTACCATAAAGATTATATTGTCGTAGTTCGTGTAAAACACGCTCAAGTTACTATAACGCTTGTGCAATCTCAAAAACCCGAAAAAATAGATTTCAACAATGAATACCCCTGTCCCTGTCGTCGCCGGGGTCAGTTAATTCCGATTACGCTGACAGAAGCATTTGGTTGCGATCGCTGTCAGCAAATCTTTGTAGTAGAAGATAATGGTCATGTCCTAGAACAACTTTCTACCACCTATCCCTACAAACGGGCTTGGCGTTGGATGGGAAATAGTTGGCATGTTGTCCATCCCCGCTTGGGAGAAAGCTATCTGCCTATAGCACTTGGCATTATTTTCGTGCTAGTGATTATATGGCTGCCATTAGCGCTGCGATTAGCAAATGGTTCCAGCATCATTGCTTGGGCAATGGTGGCGGTGCTATTAGCTATTCTGCCAGCACTCATGGTCTGGCTTACCTACAGACGTTAACTCAATGACTGTTGAAGTTTTAGATGACCACCCCGAACCGATTACTAGCGCCCAACGAGCCTATCAAGCTTCCCTAAAGCTGGGGATCACAAAGGGAGCAGACCGGAGCCGTGCAGTACTGGCGATGGCACAAGCCATTGAGCGCTCATTTGACGACATTCTAGAAGCCAATACCTTGGATTTAGAAACCAGTCGGGAAATGGCAGTGCCAGAGTTGATACTAGACTGGCTAAAGCTGACTCCCAGAAGGCTAGAGATGACTGTAGAGATTTTACAACGGTTGGGGGAATTATCAGATCCACTGCGGCGCGTCAGAACTGCTGATTATCAACTGGAAGATTCTCAAAGTTACACCCAGCTAATGCCTTTGGGAGTGATTGGATTTATTTATGAAGCGTTTCCAGATTTAGGGGCGATCGCAGCAGGTTTTTGTATCAAAACTGGCAATAGTATCATTCTCAAAGGCAGTACTGAAGCTAGCCATTCTAACGCGGTCATTGCTGAAGTAATCCAAAGTGCGATCGCCCAAGTTGGTTTACCTACAGGCTGTCTAGAACTGATCACAGCAGAACATGGTGCTTCAATTCGGGATTTAGTTACCCAAGACCAGTACCTGAATCTAGTGATTCCCTATGGACGTTCCAGCTTGGTACAGCAGGTAGTACGGCAGTCTACTTGCCCAGTCTTAAAGTCAGCAATGGGTAATTGTTATCTCTACTGGTCGCTCAATAGCAGCTTAGAAATGGTGCGCTGGATAATTCTTGATAGCCATCAGAGCGAACCAGACCAAGTTAATGCCATTGAAAAAGTACTTATTCATCGCCAAGCTTTACCATCCTCCTTGGCAGTTCTGTGGAACAGCTTAATGGAAAAAGGCTTTGAAATTAAAGGAGATGCAGAATTAGTAGAAGCCTTTCCCCAGTTGCAGCTCGTGAAGGAAAGCGAATGGGGAAACCCTTATTTAACTAAAACAGTAGCTTTTAAATTGGTGGATAGCTTAGAGGGTGCGATCGCCTGGATTAATGAACACAGTAGTGGTCATGCCGACTCTATCGTTACTGAATCCTATCAGGAAAGTCGGCAGTTTGCTTTAGGAGTTAACAGTGCCTCTACCTACATCAATACTTCCCCGCGTTTTTCCCGTAATCCCTCGCGGGGAGATTCAGTGTTTCTTGGCATGTCTAACCAAAAAGGTCATCGTCGGGGATTTATCAGCCTGGAAACCTTGACTACCGTTAAGCACATTGTTCAAGGGAATGGCAGGTTTTAAATAATTCGTAATTAGAAGAGGGTTTGACAAGAGTGCTGTAGCAGCAGTTCTGTTTCAGTTGGGGTCTAAATCCCCCACAAAATTCTCTCAGTCCCAATACCCCAATCCAAATTTTAAACTTAACAAAATCTTAATTTCTGCTTGATCCTAATTTGGTAGCTTCCTTGTGTTTGGTTGAGCAGCAATTAGGAGACAAGTCAAATCAAGCCACTATAGCGCTTCTGGGTTGAGTTAAATACAGACCTAACCCCCAGCCCCTTAAGAGCGAGCGTTGGGGAGTATGATTCAAAGCCTCTCTCCTAAAAGGAGAGAGGAATGGAAGTGAGATCAAAGTATATTGCACACAACTGAGAACCGCTATATTTGTGCTTTTCACAACTGACCCTCCTGAATGCCAAACTGTATTTACATCTAGGTAGGGGTGAATATGGAACTTATGGATGGTAAGCACCTGCTAGCAAATCGTTGCAAACGGCGGAGTTTTTTGTTGGGTGCAGGATTCTTAACGGGGTTAACAATCGCTAGCCAATGGCATCCGGTATTGGCTAACTCAAGGTTTTCTGACTATCCGTTCAGTCTTGGTGTTGCCTCTGGTGATCCTTTGCCAGATGGTGTTGTTATCTGGACACGACTGGCTCCAAATCCACTCTCTGGAGGTGGAATGCCATTGGTAAATGTCCCAGTACGGTGGCAAGTTGCCCTTGATGAAAATATGAGACAGGTGGTGCGGCGAGGAACAGTGCTGGCAACACCAGAGTTAGCCCACTCAGTCCACGTTGATGTGCGTGGGTTAGACCCTAACCGTTGGTACTGGTATCAATTTCAAACAGGTAGGGAAGTTAGCCCCATTGGGCGGACTCGCACAGCACCAGCATTTTATGGCTCTATCTCACAACTTAATTTTGCTTTTGTCTCCTGTCAAGACTGGCAAAATGGGTACTATACAGCTTATCGGCATTTGGCTGATGAAAATCTCGACCTTGTGGTTCATCTAGGTGATTACATTTACGAATACGGGCCAGAATCTGGTGGGCCACGTCAGCATAACAGTCCAGAAATCATTACTCTTAATGACTACCGCGATCGCCACGCCCTGTACAAAACTGACCCGAATCTCCAAGCTGCTCATGCTGCTTTTCCCTGGATTGTCACTTGGGATGATCATGAAGTTGACAATAATTATGCCGACTTAATCCCTGAAGATGACCAAACCCAAGAGGCTTTTAGGAAGCGACGAGCCAATGCATACCAGGCTTACTACGAACATATGCCCCTACGTCAGTCTTCATTGCCCAAGGGCCCAGATATGTTGCTTTATCGACGGTTCACTTTCGGTAATTTAGCTGAGTTTAATGTACTAGACACGAGGCAATACCGCACTAACCAACCTTGTGATGACGGACTTAAACCTCGCTGTCCTGAAGCTTTTGATACAAATGCTACGATGACTGGCTCAGAACAAGAGCAGTGGCTACGAAAAGGGTTAGATCAGTCGCGATCGCGCTGGAATGTGATTGCTCAACAAACTATGCTAGCCGAGTACAATTTTAATGGTAGTCCAGGTTCGGGTGTCTTCAATTTAGATCAATGGGACGGCTACGTAGCTGAACGTAATCGGCTCTTGAGTTTTCTAAACCAGCGCCAACCTTCTAATCCAGTGGTGATTACCGGAGATATCCACTCTAGTTGGGTACATGATCTAAAGCTTGATTTTAATAATCCAAACTCAGCGACGGTAAGCACAGAGTTTGTAGGAACCTCAATTACGTCTGACTTTCCCGCCCAATTCATCGCTCCAGTTCAAGCTTCCCTACCCAACAATCCCCATACTAAGTTTTTTGATGGAGCCTTTCGGGGATACGTCCGGTGCAACCTTACCCCACAACGCTGGCAAAGTGACTACCGTGTTGTATCAAGCATTATTGACTTGAATGCTTCTGTCAAAACCCTAGCTTCCTTTGTAGTCCAAAACGGACAACCAGGAGCGCATCTAAGTTAAGGGAAGTTCGATAAACCCTCCCTGAGTCCAACTAAAGTTCAAGTCTTTCCCTCTCCGAGTCGGAGAGGGACGGTTTTACGTAGTAAAACCAGGGAGAGGTATTTATAGTACCTCAACAAATAAATTTCCTTAACTAAATCGTATCGGCTTACAGTAAATAAATCTTTTTGAAGAGTTATTTTGGCATTTCTTTGCAATACTTAACTAACTTCTAATTAAAAAAAGTGAATATAGATAAAAAATGATAACTAACATCATAATTGATTAAGTTATCCAAGCTAAATTGAGACTATGCTTAATAATTAAAGTTTAGTTGATCATTTTTAAGTAAATAGGTGCAAATGAACTTAAACATTTGTTGAGCTTTTTGTACTTTGTCATTTGTTTGAGTGTTAAATACTAAAAAAGAAAGTTTATTTGTGCCAAGTTACTAACTAGGTTGTTGAGCAAGGCAGTAAAAATCTGACCTTAGCCAAGTAATAACAGCGACAACTAAAGTAAATTTAACAACAATCACGTAAAATGATAGAAAAAATTTTGCTGGCTGTATCGGGATTGGGACACGCAGAAGAAATGCTCAAAACCCTGAAAGAAATTCCTTCAATTCAATCTGCAAAAGTAACGATTTTGCATGTTGTTCAGGCACAAAACACTGCTGCTACCATGACAGCTAAATGGGAAAATGGCGGTAAAATTTTAGCTAATGCCATTCAAACTTTGAACTTAGATCCTAGCCAGGTTTCTTCAATTTTGCGCGAAGGCGATCCGAAAGATGTTGTTTGCCAAGTAGCTGATGAAATCGACGCTGACTTGATTATTATGGGTTCACGGGGACTTAAGCGGCTGCAATCCATTTTATCCAACTCAGTTAGTCAGTATGTTTTCCAGCTATCTTCTCGCCCCATGTTGCTGGTAAAAGATGATATTTATGTCAAAAGAATTAAGCGCATTATGGTAGCAATAGACAGCTCTGATTCAGCAAAAAACTGCTTGAAATTGGCACTGTTTTTACTGCGAGATATTCAGGGCGGCGAGTTAATTTTGGCAAATGTTGCCACAGATTTAGGCGGAAAAAAATCGGAAATCACTGAAGTTAGTTCAAATAAAAATCCAGTTTTAGCAGCCGCAGTTGCAGAAGCTCAAAAACAGGGCATCCAATCTCGTTCTTATATCAGCAGTGGCAAACCTGGTGAAGAAATTTGTCGGTTGGCAGAGGAGTTGAATATAGACTTATTATTGCTCGGTTCTCCAGATCGTCGTCCATCCATCGCTAAGAGTTTTGTTGATATAGACCGGCTTATCGGATCTTCCTTGTCTGACTATGTTCGAGTCAATGCCACTTGTCCGGTATTGTTGGCGCGGACGATCGCTTAAAGTCAAAATAGAGTTAGTGGTTGATAAATAAAAACCCCTGCACCAGTAGTGTAGGGGTTCTTTATTTGATACACAAACTCTTAACTATCTTTTCCACCTTCGCGGCTAGCAGTTTGGATGTACAGAATTAGTAAAAACACAGAGGGAACTAGCACGAACAAAATGCTCGCTACGAACCCCAGGTCATTAACTTGCATGGCAAGAAAACCTCTCTTAAATTTCCAGTCAACAACATTAGGATAGCATCATCGACGACAGAGTTATACCAATTCAAAATTCAAAATCAGGAAACTTAATTTTGGTAAGTATTTTGACTTATGACTGGATACAAATTGAAGCAGTGGCAGATTTGAGAACTTAAGGCTTCGTAACCACACTGACTGAGCCATTCACTAAAGTTTGACAGGCAAGGCGGTAATTTTCCGGCTTTTTTTTGAATTTGCGGTTTTCTACGTCTGTGCGGGGGGAAAGATTTTCTAGTCCTTCGACTATCTCGACAACGCAAGTACCACATTGACCATTCCCAGCGCAATTGGTCATCTTGCCAATGAACTTATATATATCAATGTCATTTTGCATCGCTTTGAGCCGCAGATTGGCACCATCTGCCGCCACTACTTCTTTATTCTCTTTAACGAATTTGATATTACCCATAACTGATTTCTCTTTGACTCTAAGCTTGGCTTTTAAGGCTTCATATTGACATGGCTTGATTCACATCTTATTTATTATATTAAATCATTACAATATATTAATAAATATTAACTTTATCAAATATAGCCCCACAAAAAAATAGAACAGGTATAGTACCTGTTCTATAAATTGAAAAATAGATTAACTTACCTAAATCCCACGGCTGCTTGCCAAACGAAAGCAAGCAACAAGAAGAATACGGGGATGACTGGGAGAACGTCCACCAAAGGATCAAAGATTTGGTATGCTTCAGGCAGTTTTGCTAATAAAAGTGCTGCTTCCATTTTTGTTTAAATCCAACTATCCAACACAGCGTTCATAATTGAGAAATATCTTAACATGGTTTAGGTGCTGGTCATTGGTCAATAGTTATTTGTCATTTGTAATTTCCTCTTCATCTGGTGCTGGTTCAGATGAGTTTAGCCAGTGACCAAATTCTGTAACAAAGCGATCGCTTAATATTGCTTCTCTAATATGCTGTGTAAAGCGAATTAGTTCGGTAATGTTGTGAATGCTTAACAATGTATAAGCTAAAATTTCCTGCGATCGCACTAAATGAGATATGTAAGCCCGGCTAAAATTTTGGCAAGTGTAGCAAGGACAAGTTTCATCTAATGGCGTAAAATCTTCACGAAACTTAGCATTTTTTAAATTCCAGCGTCCGCCCTGGACTATTGCCGTTCCATGTCTTGCCCAACGGGTGGGAATTACGCAATCAAATAAATCTACACCAGATGCGATCGCGATCGCCATTTCCCGATAAGTACCGACACCCATCAAATAACGTGGCTTTTCAGGCGGTAGAAGCGGTGCTGTCACTTTCACAATCTCAGCCATCATTTCTGGTGGTTCTCCCACACTCACGCCACCAATGGCATATCCGGGCAAATCCAACTTAGCCAAAGCTTCCGCCGCACGGCAACGCAAATCCAAATACACGCCCCCCTGTACAATCCCAAACAAAGCCTGCTCGCTGCTTTGATGAGCCGTTATACAGCGTTCTAACCAACGGTAAGTGCGCTCAGTTGCAGTTTCTACCTCTTGGCGAGTGGCTGGGTAGGGTGGACACTCATCAAAGGCCATGATCACATCTGCCCCTAAAGTATTTTGAATTTCAATGGAGCGCTCTGGAGTCAAGTTAATAATTTGTCCATCATGGGGTGAGCGGAAAGTAACGCCTTCTTCAGTAATTTTCCGCATTTCACTTAAGCTGAACACCTGAAACCCACCCGAATCTGTGAGCATTGGCCCATTCCAACCCATAAATTTGTGCAACCCACCACCCCCAGCCACGATCGCTTCTCCTGGTTGTAGGTGAAGATGATAAGTATTGGATAAGATCATTTGCGCCCCAGTATCTCGTAGCTGGGCTGGGGTGATAGTTTTGACATTAGCTAGCGTTCCCACTGGCATAAATCTGGGGGTTTCTACAATACCGTGAGGAGTAAAAAACACTCCGGCTCTAGCTTTTGTCTGACTACAGCAAGCAAGACATTCAAAGGAAAAATTCGCACTCATACCATTTTATATTTTTGAAGATGCGCCTACACGACTTACGCAAAACTATACGATGTAGAGGCAATCTATTTGAAGAAGGCAGGAGGCAGAGGGCAGAAGGCAGAAGGAACTTTTTCGTCGGGAATTCAGACCCCGCCCAATGTTGTTTGCGCCGTGTAGACGACGGGGTTTTAGACCCTTGTTCCCTACGGTCACGGGCAGAGAGCAGGAGTCAGAATTCCATAAAAGCCTTCTGCCTCCTGCCCTCTGCCTTTCTTGATAATTGCCCCTATATCAATAAATCGCAGCTTCACATAAATTTGGTATAACAGTCGCTATTTTAAAAAGAATCAGAACAGTCATCGTCAATTTCTGCATCCCATCTGGCTGAGAGGACTTGCTCCATCATCGCTTCTATAGCGCTGAAATTGAAGGTTCGCTCTCGTCGCTCTTGTAGAGGGGTTGAGCGGGGAATCAACCGCAGACACACTCCTTCTTGCATTAAATCAAAATAGGTTTCTTGTTGCGACGACTGTTTGAGTTCTAAGTAATCAAAACTACAAACATTTAGATATAGCGCATGGTTAGCCACCAAGGTAGACCTTTGTGGATTGGCAAAAACTTCCATCACATCCCCTTCACCCTCGCTCAGTACCTTATCTTCTTGGGTGTAGATGTAGTGGACTCGGCCTAAATCTGCCAGCAATCGCCGGATGTCGAGCTTATTCACAATGATGCCCGTGTTAATAATGCACGGAGCTGGTATCCTGGTGTCGGGTAGATGGTGACTCATAGGAAAATAGCGATTGAGCTAAGGAGAGCGACAACATAGCTAAACTGTCATAATTGAATAGCTTGTTTACTTCCTACATTTAAAAAAATATCAATTTTGTGGAGCAATCGTCTAATAATTTGGAGTAAGTTTTTAGTTAACGAATACAAAACACAAATTTTGATCTCTGATGGAATTTTAATTTCCTAAATCATTCGTTCTATGTATAAAAACTACTCCACTTATTTACGTGCCACTTAGGCTAGCATAACAAAACTTCCAAAGAGTATCTTTAATAGAAGTAAATCTTATCTAAAATTTTAAAGTCTGCTTATGTCGATTGTACTGAAACCAAGGCTATTATTTAGCAATTAACCAAATATTAATGTACCTAAGATGACGAAACAGCAACAGTGGTGGAAAAAGCTGCTGTTAAAGCTGGCAGCTAGTATTATATTTTACACTAGTATTCCACTACCATATTTGCATGGCTTAGACTTTCGGGGAGTAGCACGTCTTGCTTTGGTTGTAGGGTTGATAATTGGGGGAATTTTAGGGTTACTGGATATGGGGATGGATTATCTAGGTATGCCAGTCCTAAGTCGCAGTGCTTTGGTAGTCAGTGTTTGGATTGCCATAACTGGAGGGTTACACTTAGATGGGGCAATGGATACTGCTGATGGTTTAGCAGTGGGCGACCCTGATCGGCGGCTGGAGGTGATGGCAGATAGCGCCACAGGTGCATTTGGGGCAATGGCAGCGATCGCCTTAGTGTTACTAAAAATAACTGCCTTGACGGATATGCCAGAAAATCGTTGGTTGCTGCTGATGGCTGCTTGTGGCTGGGGACGTTGGGGACAACAGGTAGCGATCGCGCGATATCCTTACCTGAAACCAACCGGTAAAGGTGCATTTCACAAACAAGCCATTCGTTCTTACAAAGATTTGTTACCAGGATTGTTGTTGCTGTTTGGTTTGAGTGGTTTACTTGTGCTGATAGATAAACAGCAACTATTTCTCGCACTGGCAATGATAACTGCTGGAAGTGCGATCGCCACTTTAACTGGTGCGTGGTTCAACCACAAATTAGGCGGACACACAGGAGATACCTACGGCGCAGTCGTCGAGTGGACTGAAGCCTTATTTCTGTGTGTACTGACCGTCTTTTAAGATGAGGGAGCAAAGCAGAATAATTAATTGCCCAATGACAAATGACTAATGACAAACGACAAATGATTACTTCATTTAATCGGTTGCAGCTTTGTCATCTTGAGTTTAAAAGCCCCAACCCCAGTTTCCCCAAAAGACCGGACACGAATCACATAATTTCCTGTCTCTACGATGCGAGTAAATAGTAGGGAATTGCTACTACCATCAGGGCCATCATCATTTTCTGCCAAAGTCGAGCCATCAGGTGCTAACAGAGTGATGATGCTGTCAAAGTTTTCAGATGATAGGTCAACTGCTAAATTATCGCCTTTTTCTAACTTCACTGTGTAATCACGGGCAAACCCACCTTGACCTGTGGGAATATCTTTGTCTGAGAGGCGATCGGAAAATTCAGTAGTGTTAGATAAAGGAATTGGACTATACAATTTATTTTGAGCAAAAGCTGCACTTGTACTTATGCCTATTGCCAGCAATGTGGCAGGAATGATGATGAGTTGTTTTAAACCTGCCGCAAAAACTTTATTCATACATTTCAAGTAATTATTCCACAAAAATAGGCTAATTAGGTCGATTGATGGACTGATCTGTTAAAGCTTGCCCATTAATTCTTAATTTATCCATCTTTGACGGCAGTAGCTACTGCTACTAATCCTAAGACCACAATTCCATCCTGACGAAGTGTTTGCACAGCAGACCTAGCAGTAGCACCAGTAGTATAAATATCGTCCACTAACAGCACTGGGACATTTGGGGGACGATGGCGAAATTCTTGGCCAACAGCAAAAGCTTGAGCCAAGTTTTTTTCTCGTTTAGATACTGATAAACCAAATTGCGCTTCAGTTTCTCGCACTCTTGCTAAACCGTTTAGTTTCAATTTTAATCCAGTTATTTCGCAGAAGCTTTGTGCTATTAGTGCGGCTTGATTGTATTTACGCTGCTTTTGCTTGCTAGGGTGCATTGGGATGGGAACCACCACAGGTTGCCTATGTTGCTTTGGAGAATTTAACAACCATGCTTCTCCTAGCCATTGACCCAAGGGACGAGCTATTTGGGGTTGATTTTCGTATTTCATCGCCGCGATCGCTCGTTTCACCGGGCCACCATACTCCCCCCAGCCAAATACTGGTATTGGCTCTTGCCACAGAGAAATTGGGTCTTTACGTTGACATTTTTGCAGTTGTCTGGTGCAGTTTTGACAAAATGCTTGCGAGGTTGCACGTTGGCACAGAGGGCAATGGGATTGGAGAAAAAGATCGAGTAAGCCTGTAAGATTTTTAATCCAAGTGTGCATTTAGGGTTGTCCTTTGTCATTAGTCATTAGTCTTTAACCAATGACTTAAAATACACGCGATCACACCTTGTTGTTTCTACTCCTGTTGCTGGAGCGTAGCCGTTGCTTTCATACAGCTTGACTGCTTCCACCAAAACGCTGGCGGTTTCAATCCAAATTTGCTCAAAACCACGCTCTGCGATCGCTGCTTCTAGTTGTTGTAACAAATATTTCCCTAATCCTAAACCCCTAATGCTGGGTAAAAGATACATTTTGCGGATTTCTACGGCTTTTTGACCTCTGTGTATGGGGTAGTATGCCCCAGTACCCACTAACTGACTTTGGTGTTCAATTACCCAAAACTCTCCCCCAGTAGCTAAGTAATATTCCTCTACTTGCAGCACATCTCGGTCAGCGCCCTTTGGTTCCCAACCCAGACCGTATTCTGATAATACATAACTGATGACTTGGGCGGCTCTGGTGCGATCGCTTTGCACCCAATCACGAATTACAAAATCTTGATAATAGTTTTTCATTACCATTTGCTGGTCAAGTTTACACAGAAAATTTTTCTGGTTCTATATCCCAATTTACTCAGCAAATAGCAATTCTTGCAGAGTTGACTTCAGGCGGTACTCTCAAGGTGTCAATCAAAAGACAAGGGGAGGAGAATTGTCTTCTCCTCCCCTTGTCTGCTTGCCTAAGATAATTCACGATATAGTAGCGATCGTGCAGCAGGCTATGACGCTCGTTCGCGTAGCGTGCCGTAGGCAAGACTCGCTAACGCTTCTCTACGAGACGCTACGCGAACGCTATCGGCGTCACTGGCATTGATATTACAACTTGATATTAGCCTCTATGACTTGTCCAAGGACCCCAAATTGCGAAAGTAATACCAGGAGTTTGGATGTTGACAAACAAAGTCTTATCATTAGGTGAGAAGCAAGCACCAGCAAACTCACTATCATTGATAGCATTACGGGCGAATTGATAGAGTTCACCCTTTGGAGTAACACCTACTAAGAATTGCTGATCATCTCCATCTTCACAAAGGATGAGATCGCCATAGGGTGAGACAACTATGTTATCAGGATTTTCGAGTTCGGCAGCAGATGTAGACTCTACAAACAGTTCAATTGTCTCTTTAGCGGGAATATAGCGCCAGACTTGACCAAGCTCTAAAGCACCGCCACTTGTACAGCAAAAGTAAATTTCACCGTTACCATACCAGATACCTTCCCCACGAGCAAACTGAGCTGCTCCTTTTGCGAAACCTTCTTCTCGTACAGTATCTTCAGGCGGATTGGGATCAGTAATGGTCACCCATTCTACTTTCATGGGCTTCCGTTTGGGGAAACCAGCAAAGGTTTGTGCTTGAAAAATATCTTTGAATTTTAAAGCTTGAAGAGTGCCTCCTTTTTCTAACTTGCCACGTTCTTTTGGAATGAAACGGTAAAAGAGACTATCTCCCCGGTCTTCTGTCTCATAAACAATTCCAGTTTTGGGGTCTACGGCAACAGCTTCATGGTTAAATCTTCCCATAGCTATTAGAGGCTCAGGCTTCACAGGAGTAGTGGTACTGGCTGGAACTTCAAAATTATAACCGTGGGAAGTTGAGACATTATTGGCGGGATCTTTTGGATCATTTGTAGCCACAGTGGAGGTGTTTTCTTCACAGGTAATCCATGAACCCCAAGGAGTTGGCCCACCTGCACAGTTACGATAGGTTCCACTTATGGAAGTAAAATGTTTGATTAACTGACAATTAGACCCAACAACTAAGTTTGTTGTACCACCTTTACAAAGTGGATCATAGGGTCTTGGCCCGATAACTTGTGTATCTGAATCAGGGCTAAGTTCATGATTGCGAACCAGAATAACTGTGTTTCTGGGGCCGGGAAAAGCCGCCATGCCATCATGACCGCCAGGCACTAAATTGCCATCGCTCATGAGTTCGCCTGTTAGAGAGAAAGTTCGATACTGAAATCCAGCTGGTAAATCTAACAAACCATTGGGATCTGGTAAAAGTGGCCCATATCCTTTACCAAATTTTCGACCAAAGCCTTGTCTGGCTAAAAGACCTTCCATAGGAGACACCATCAAGGTGCCGACAGCAGTTGTACCTGCTACTGCAAAGAATTTACGTCTTGAGAATGTCATGAGGATGGTTTGGTTACTTAAAAAAGAATGCTGAAGCAAAAATATTTGATCTTGATTAAATTTGGGTAATGCTTTATTTAATTTAGGGTTAGTAAATTAAAGGTGAATTTATATGAAATCCACCTGATTTTTGGCAAATTGATGCATATATTCAAACTAAACCAGCTATCTAGAGTCTAGGGCTATATATAAACAGGTAAATATAAAGAATAAACTTTATAAATTTTTGAGTTAGAATATTTTATTCTGCACAAAAAATAATGTAATTAATAAAAATTATTGCAAACAAAATCTTATTTATTTAAGATAAGTTAAAGAATTATTTAAAAAAAGTAGTGCAAGAGTATTAGCATAAATTATAGGTTTTTGGCTTATCTTACAGAAAACAATCAGCAGATGTAAGCAGATTTTTGACTGTAAGTGATACAATTTTTCTAACCTAATTACAGTGATCAATGCTGTGTTTAATCTCACTATTTAGGTAGATGAATTCATTTTAGATAGTTCATCTTTTAAACAATAATCAGTATTGGCTTTCATACAGATGAAAAGTTTGCAGACGAACACAGCATCAGAATCTATTACTTTTATCAAGAAAATGAAAAGCATTCGTAACCAAATCAAAGCTACTGTAGCTGTTGCTGCTTTCAGTTCTATAGCTACTTTAATGAGCGTTTCCAGTGCTGATGCTGCTTCTTATCAGCTTGATTGGCTAGGAGATCAAGGTTATTCAGCTAAGGGGCAGTTCAGCTATAATGATAGTTTTATCGGAAGCATCGTCACAAAGGATCAACTGACTGATTTTGCAATTTCTTTCTTCAATTCAGAGGGAAGTTTATTGCAAAACTTTAACTACGATTTTCCACAATCTGACAGTACTTTCAATTTCAATTTTGATACAGTAACAGAGACTGTTTTACAAACTGGCAATTTTGACACATCTAATGGTTTTGATTTGGGAATTGACTTTGCAACAGATGTGACAGGGTTAGATTTTTATACCTACCTAAATGCCGAGCAAAAATTGCCAACGGCTAAGATATTCTTGAAGGATGATCTCTCACCAGAGGTGTGCGACACATACCCAAATTGTAGATTGGATCTTGGTGGTGAGTTGACAGCAACTGCTATTCCTGAACCTGGCGCAATTTTTGGTCTGTTGGTACTTGGTTTGATGAATAAAGTTCTTAAGAAAAAGCCAGCATCTATCTATATAGACAGTGAACTTAAATAGTCTAAGCTAGGCTGGCTAGAACAGTAATTAAATATTATTCTAGCTTTAATGACCAAGACATTTGTCAGGCTAGAAATACATAAAATTTTTAGGGGACATATTGCAATGTCCCCTATTTGTAGTCTACCGACCTTGGTATTAGAGCTAAGTTTGTAATTCAGATATTGGATAGTTGTATTGGCAGCAAATTTTTAACTAACAATTCCAAGATTATTATAGATTTCGATAAGATTGCCATCAGGATCGCGAAAATGAGCCGTGCGAATTCCCCAGTCTGGGCGATCTTGTGGTGGAGTCACAACGATCGCATTCTGATTTTTTACTTGCTCATAGACCTCATCCACGTTATCGACTGCGAAAATCAAGACAATTTTATCTCGATTGACAACATACGAAGGCTGTTCAATTCTTGGGACTACTTCTGCCATTAATTCTTTTTTGAACAAACCCAGCTTGAGATATCCGGTATTAAACTCAGCATATCCGCTATCTTCATCGCCCCAATCGACATCAAATTTCAGCAGATCCCGGTAGAACAGAAAAGAATCTTTGTAGTTGGATACAAGCAGTCTCAGGTGTGTTAACTGAAGCTTCATATCTGTTGGGTTAGTCTACTAACTGTGAATTCTAGGTTCTGGGTGTAAAGTCGCCAGTAACTCACTTTCGACAATTGCCAATTCATCAAGCCGTTGCATGACAATTTCTTTGTCGAAGTAAGTAGCAGCTAATACCCAATATATACCGTAGTGACGCGCTTCGGATGCCATTAGCCCACGATAAAATTTTGCTAATTCTGGCTCTGGACAGTGAGCAGCTAATAGTCCCAGGCGTTCGTGAGAGCGAGCTTCTATTAAACCAGTGACTAGTAAGGAATCTAGGAATCGCTCAGGTTCTTTGGGGCGGACTTGAGCTTTCAAACCTGCGCCGTAGGGTGGTGGTGGTAGGGGAGCTAGGGGAATATTCCGGCGTTCTAACCATTGATTAACTAGCTCAAAGTGTTCTAGTTCTTCGCGGGCGATCGCAGTTAGTTCCCGAACCATTTTAGTATTAGAAGGGTAGCGAAACATCATGTTCAAGGCTACGCCTGCTGCTTTGCGTTCACAGTGCGAGTGGTCGAGTAAGATGATGTCTAAATTAGCGATCGCTTGTTCAACCCAAGCATAGCTAGTGGGTTGTTTCAGGGCGTTAATAGTCGGTAAATGAGTAAGCACAGAGTCAATCAATTTTGGATTTTAGATTTTTCCATAGTTTAAACTAGTAGTCCACCAAAGAAACTTTGCGGGGTTTATCGTCAGAAAATCAAATTCCTTTCTCCTCCTGCCGCCGTTGTAAAATCAAATCCCCGACTTTGTCTGAGATAAACTAGTAGATTTTCAAATTCGGGGTCTTTTTCTACGGAAGTCATAGGTAAGGGCAGGGGGCATTTCGACTGTGATAAGGAAAGAGTGCCGTCACTTTTAACCAACAAATGATGATTAGGTGGAGCAATAGTAAGCCATCCCTGGGGTAAGGCAATCTCCCTCCTTTGCCATTTTGACAGTAAAAGCTATGTGCCCTGTGAGAATTTCTGCCATGAGAGACGGATATTTTGGAGCGAGGTGTTGCACAATGGCGATCGCGGCTGTAATGGAGGTAGAGTCGATAGTACTTTAATTAAAGCAGGTAGACCGCCTGCTGACGCTGCGATCGCGACAATATCAAAGGCAGCATTAGTAAAGTGAGGTAGATGAACGTTGGCATTCTTTGCCATTTTAATAATATTTTGCAGCTTTAAATATCTACGTAATCTCTTTAGTTACAAATAAGATTAATTCAAGTTACAATTTTTCATTTTTATTTCAATAAGTTATACAGTATATTTGAACTACTCCAACATTATCTTGTTATTAGCTTATATAGGCTAATCTGCCTGCTCTAGAATGCGTTTCGCCTGCATCGGAAAGTTTTGTGGCTATTTTTAAATCCCCCTTATAAAACTGAATGACGAACTATTTCCTTCGCTTTGGTATAGGACGCATCGCTTCACGACCTAGCATAAACATCCCCGTAACACCCAAACTAACAAACCAAACATATTGATACCAGTATTGCCGAATCTGCTCACCCGTACTGAGTTCTGGACGCAACGTGTTTAAGTACAGTAGCAGCACTAATATCATCAGCGCCCCAAAACCAACAAAGGTTAAGCCAACACAAATTCGTGCAGGTTGCAGTTCAAAATCATTAATAGTGTCTAGGTCAATTTCTGCTAATTCCTTAAAAGAATCATCTGCCAAAACTGAGGTTGCTTGGAATCTATTGCTCAGTTTTGGTGGTAAAATCGGCGACAGTACCGCTACGGTTGGGCGGCGTAGTAAAGCCTCTGTATATCGCAGCAATTCTAATGGCTTACGGGTAGTAGTTGGTTGAGCAAACTTTATGTTGTCTGTGGGAGTTGGGGCATTGGCTTTGCTTTCAAAATCCATAGTACGCTTTGGAAGAACCAGGATATACATAGCCTAGCGAATCAAGAGACAAATGCAGCCAGGACTTACGGAACTGGCACAAAATGTGGGCGGAGCTTCGCTCCACCATGCAGTAATTGAAATCAGGCCAAACACATATGAACGTCTGGGCGTTTTAGTTGCTGAATTAAAT
>NZ_JACJQM010000058.1:0-35406 GCF_014696655.1 Nostoc sp. FACHB-888
ACTTCAAAGCGACGAGCCTTGCGTTGAGCATCATTTTTCAAATCTATCTCAAAAGCAGCGACACGATCAGCATTGCCTTCAAATCGGTTAATTTGGTGCTGCACTGCCATCAACTGAGAGTCTATTTCATTAGCCCGTTGGGCAGCTTGTGCGATTGCAGCTGGATAATGACTCAGTTGCATCATTTAATAATTTTCCTCTAAGGTCAAAAATGTCGTGTTTAAGTATAAGACTAACCCTTGAATCCATTTTCCAAAAGGCTGTCACAGAGCAGTTTTACACTTAACTAAGCTTAGTGAACGCTATATATATATTATAGTATAAATGTACTCGATTGTGGCGAAAAAGGCGATGTTTGAAGTGCAGAGATAGCGATCGTTATCCACTTGTTATTTACAGTCGCTTTCATGAATTTTAACGCTATTAATTTTCCGTTCTAAGATTAATTCCACTCATAAAGTTATGATTTTGTTAGCCGTCAGACTAAAGTCTGCGGCTATACGAAGCAAGCCTGTATAGGTAGGCTTGATTTTCTGCTAAATTTTGCACTATAGCTCAAGCCGCTTCTCGCAGTTGTGGTTGTGACGGCACACTCACCTCTGGAAATGAAAGTGAGAGTTGTTCGGCTTGAGGGACTGCGGCTTGCTCCAAAACTTGAACTTCGATATTCACACTTACTAAATAACTGCCTGTATCAGCACCAACCGCTTCAGCAATTAATTTAGCAATGTCTGGGCGTTTGGCAGTCAGCGGATCACGCAAAATACACCGATCCCATTCATGCTTGGCAGTGGGATTGAGGTTGAGAATGTAATGCTTCATCATCGAACTAACCCTTGAATCCATCTTCCAGAAGGTTTTCACACAGCCGTTATACATTTAGCTAGGCTTTGTGGACGCTATATCTATTATAGTATATTTGTACTAAAATGGGCGATATTTGATTAAGCTCATCCCACCCATAAAAGGGGATGGGATTTCACGTTGACTGATGACTGTTAACCGTCAACTGTCATCAGTTAACGACGCGGGGCGGTGACTATCCCTCCCACCCCTTGAAGAAGTATCTGTACTAGGTTGGGCAAAGCCAACGCTACAACGCTACATTTATCTATTCCTTTTTTCTCCAATTTGGTAGCGGGTCTAAATCCCCAATCTGCAATTCAAGAAAATCTGCCCATAGGTAAGTTCTAACATCAAGCTATTACTACTAAGCTTACAAAGTAACGCCTAATTTTTATATAAATCGCTATATGGTAGATATCTATATTATTGACCTATTTGTGATTGGTCTACTTCTACTGATAGTCACATTAGGGTCAGGTTGGATTTCTCGCTTACCTCTTTCTTTTGCCATTATCTACCTAATAGTTGGTATTTTGCTTGGCCCTTACGCCTTTGGACTGATACAATTACGTCGAGATGAAGTTTTTAATGCCGAACTGCTGGAAAGAATAGCAGAACTTGTAGTAATTATTTCTGTGTTTAGCTGCGGTTTAAAAATAGTTCGTCCTTTAAGATTGGGGGATTGGGGTATTACAGCCCGATTGGTTATATTTCTGATGCCAATTTCAATTTTTGCTCTGGCTGTTGTGGGTAAATTCTTTTTAGGAATGAATTGGGCAGAAGCGATTTTATTAGGAGCAATTCTTGCACCTACCGATCCAGTATTAGCATCAGAAGTACAACTTACCGATACAAATGACGAAGATGAGTTGAGATTTGGTTTAACTTCTGAAGGTGGGTTAAATGATGCTTTAGCTTTTCCCTTCGTTTATTTTGGCATTCATGCATTAAAAGATGACAACTGGGGCAACTGGTTTAAAGAGTGGATTGCGGTTGATTTAATTTGGGCGATCGCAGCTGGTATTGTTATGGGAATTGTTGTTGCCAAATCTATAGTTTGGATTGAAAAAAGAATTCAAAAACGCCGTCGTGCCGATAAGTTAATGGAAGATTTTATTGCTATCAGCACAATTCTATTAACTTATTCTTTAACAGAAATGGTGAATGGCTATGGATTTTTGGCAGTATTTGTTGCTGGCTTAGTTGTCCAACGCAGTTACAGAAATCCTGAAAAACCGCTAGCACAGTTGGAATTTGTTGAGCAAATTGAAAAGCTCCTGGAAGTTGGGACAATTTTAGTATTGGGTTCAATATTATTATTGCAGCCAATTCTTAAGTATGGTATGCAATCTTTATTAGTTATAATTTTATTATTATTCATAATCCGACCTATAGGAGTTTGGATTAGCACAATAGGTAAACGCCCTGTAGAGGCACACCGCCAAACCATGCACCCAGGAACTAGGTGGTTGTTTGGATGGTTTGGTATTCGCGGCGTCGGCTCTTTGTATTATCTTGCCTATGCGTTTGGTAATGGCTTAAAAGGTGAAGCAGCCGAACAAATTGCTTGGATAACTTACACTACTATTGTGGCTTCTGTGATTATACATGGCATTAGTGCAACTCCATTAATGAAGTGGTATGAGCGCAATATTGTTAATCGGAGAAACGCTACTCCTCCTGCCACAATAGATGAATTTAAGTAAAAGCAATTTTTGTTTGTAGGGTGTGGCATATCAAAGCTTAACGTACTTTAAGTTTTTAGTGGTGCGGTACTCTCGGCGATAACACACCCTACAATTTAATCTTCTAAAGCTAACTTAAAACCGGACAGAGGCTTTGAATATTACTCCCATTCCCTACAAGAGAGGGGGTTAAGAGTTAGGTCTATATTTCCTATTTACCTGTCACCTTTTCAATAACTTCTTTCGCTTTCTCACCAAAAGTTTCTGGGGGATTTTGTGCTTGTTCAGCCTTCAAATTTCTTTCGTAAGTCTTCTCTAAAGTAGTAAGATTTTTTGAATCTTTTATTGCTTGCTCATAAGCTTCTTGTCGTTCTTCTTCTTGAATACCAATACCTGGGTCAAATTCGTTAGCACGATTAATTTTTTCTTCAGAATTTGGTTTATACTCAGGGGGTATTAGCTTTAATTCTTCAAGAGTAGTTGCATAACTAGCTTGCTGAACAAAAATGAAAGAACCTGACAAGCTAATGAAAATAATTAAACCAATAACCAAAAAGGTTGAATGCAATGCTTGTTTTAAAGTTAATAGAATTTTTTGCACGAAAAACTCCTCCTATTGTGCTGTTATAAGCCTTAGTCATGTATAAATATATTCAATATTTCAGGCTCACAGGCATCCTATATGTTTAGGTACAGTTTTTCCTTCTATCCCAAGGTATATTAATTTTTAGCTATAGTAGGGGCGTACAGATGTACGCCCCTACCTGTGTATTTAAATATTTTGTGAAATCCTATGAAATTTCCACCCAGTATGCTTAACCCAAGCGTATTAAGCTATAACCAACTGTGATTAACTTTAATTCCTCGACTTTGCATTACCTCTTCAAATAAATTTGTTGGTAGTGCTTCTTCCACAGCAAAAACACCTGGTTTCTTGAGTTTACCTTCTAGCAATAATTGGGCAATACTACCTGTACCACAGCCAGAAGCCACTGCTGTATTTTCATGCACTACAGTTGAACAATAAACGGCGGTTTCACCATCTTTTTGTCCTGTAACTTCTGAACGAACTGCTACACCAATTCCAGTAAAATTATTAGTGACATCTGTCATTGAATGGCTGACATGAGACAGAAATTCAATCATGTAACGACGCTGCATTAACCACTTAGGAAAAATATGTGCCGCAATCCAGGTTAGGTGATTGTAAAAATCGGGAACAGAGCCAAACTTAGTAATTACAGTTTTTACTGATGGGAAAGCTTTGGGCAGTGTAAAGGTTTCTGGCATATCAAACCAGTAAACTCCGGTGCGTCGATATGGAGGTGGAAAATCAACTAATTCTCTTTCACTATAAGGCTTGATTATCTTCCATTTTCTATCTATCCAAGTCTCAAAAGGATACTGCAACCCAAGAAAAGTTGTCCGCATCACCGTAATGCCAGCACCGCCAGAACCGGAAACTAAATAACTTAAATGGATCTTTTCTGGTTTATCAAATTGTTCAACACCTTGACGCACCATGCTGTTAGAAATACCAGGAAAAATACCAGTATTAATAATTGCTGTCACACCAGCAGCAGCAGCCTTTTCATTAAAATTGAGAGCTTTGCTGGTATAAGAACGATGGTCGCTGACATCTAGATAATTAACGCCTTGAGCAATACAGGTTTCAAGAACATTAGTATCTCGATAGTGAAATGGGCCAGCACAATGGATGACTAAGTTAGAGTTTGCGATCGCATCTTGCAACTTGTCAACTTCTGCCAAGTCCAACACCAAAAACTGCACTTGTCCTCCCGAAGACAAGCTAACAGCCTTCCCAAACTCCGCAGAACGTCCAGTAATAGTAATTTGAGCTTGCGTATGGGTAGCGAGATCCTGAGCAACAGTGCTACCAATCCGCCCCCGTCCACCAAGAATTAAAACGCTGTCTGTCATTACTCCAGCATTCGCAACAATAACTTAATTTGACCAGTTTTCCGTCCCTTTTGCCATCGGTTACAAGTATGACTTGCCTGCTAAGGAAGGAGGACTTTTCAAAAAAGAGGCGGGGGGCAGGGGGCAGGAGGCAGGGGGCAGGGGGCAGGAGGCGGGGGGCAGGGGGAAAAGAAAAATATCATTTGAATAAATTGGGTAATTTATTCTCTGGAAGTCCCTTAACGCAACAGGTGTGGTTAGAATACCAATTCTTTTTTATCTCCCTTGCTCTCTGCTCCCTGCCCCCTTGCCTCTTTTTCAATTTGCCTAACTACCGTCAGCGCCGAATAACTCACCCCAGCAGTACCTTCGCCGGGATGGGTGGAATCACCAACTAACCACAAATTCTGGATGGGTGTACGATTGGCGAATCCAAAGGGGCCAAAAGTGGGAATCCTTTGACCAATACCGCCAACTATACCGCGATCGCGGGCTGTGAAATGGGCAAAAGTGCGGGGTGTTGCGGCTTCTTGATGAATAATCGTTTCTGGTTTGAGATAGAAGTATTGGGCAAGACAAGCGATCGCTTCTTGGGTAAACTTTTCTTTTAGTCCTTCATAATCTTCAGTCTGCCACCACTGTGCAGGATCGACAAATGAAGAAGCAATAATTGTTGCTTTCCCCTCCGGTGCGCGGCCATCTCCAGGATGACTGACGGAAACAAATAGGGAATTATTCTCGCCAATGGGGCCATTGACATCATACAGAAATTGCAGGTGGGGAGGGCATTCCGGCGGAATCGCGCTGGCATCTACACCCAAATACACCACAAACGCACCCGATGCTTGGGGTAGTTTTTCCACCCGATTTTTATATCCAGATGGCGCTTGTTCTCCCAATAACTGCACCAAGTTTTGCACGGTGACGTTGCTAACTATGTGGTCGGCTGCTTCTGTCCAGACTTCGCCAGTTTTCTGATTTCTAATGACTACAGCAGTAGCTTTGCCGTTCTCTACTTTGATTTGTTCTACAGTGTGGCGCATCAACAATTTGCCGCCATCTCTTTCTAAGGATTGTACCAAGCGATCGCTTAATACTTGCATACTTCCCTGGAGGTGAAACAATCCTTGGGGCAGTTGGGATACACTCAACGCTGTAGCTGCATAAAGTAATGCTGTCTGTTCTGCATCCACCTGGGAGTATAGCTTTAGCTGCAAATCTAAAAAAGTCCTCAATCGCTGGTCATTTCCCAATCCACATAACCGTAAAGCATCTCCTACCGTAAACAAAGTGAAGGGGACGGTAATTAATGTACTGGGACGCACCGCTTGCGCTAGTTGCCACAAATCCCATAAATTACGTGGTGGTAGCACCGGATCGCGTCCTTGAAATTCCCAACTAGCATCAAATAAAGTTGCCATCAATTGCCAAAATGGTTCGCTACCAGGAAACTGGTTTTGTCGTTCCTCTTGCCATTTCTCTTGGTCGCGCCAGACATTAATCGGTGTGCTTTCCCCAGGTAAATACACCGCACAAGCAGGATCACAAGGCGTTGCTTGCGGTAAATCTATTGACAATTCTGAGAAAATGCGGTGGTGAATTCCCCCTGGTTCCAACCCCGCTACCTGAGTTGCGCCTACATCAAAGGTAAATCCCTGCCGTTTAAACGTCGAAGCACAGCCTCCTGGTACAAGGGCTTGATCTAAAATTAAGACGCTGTAACCTCTATGAGCTAATAATGCTCCAGCAGTCAGTCCACCTATTCCGGCACCGATAACGACGACATGAGAGTTACTTTTGTCAAGAGAAATGCTGGACATCGATTAGTTTCTTTAAATTTCTTAACATTTTTACTCATAATTTTACCTTCTTTGCGTCCTCTGTGCCCACCGTACCTCTGCTCTTAAGTAAGCTACGCGCAGCCTCTTTTTCAATTGCCTATTCAACGTTTTAGCCTTAACTTGAAATTGCTAACTAAAGAGGCGAGGAGCGATCGTGGGGCAGACAAACGAGCTAGGACAAATTATCATCTTGAATGGTGCCCCGCGATCGGGGAAGTCAAGCATTGTTGCAGTAATCCAGGAGACATTTGATGGTCTGTGGATGAACTTGGGTGTCGATAGGTTTATGCAAATGACTCCTGCACGATACCTGCCTGGGATCGGTCTGCGGCCAGGCGGAGAACGCCAGGACATCGAACCTCTTGTTCCTATTCTTTACAGTGCCATGTATGAGTCCATCGCCGCCCACAGCCGCTTGGGTCTGAATGTCGTGGTTGATGTCGGACACCATGACGCCTACGCAATCCCACGGGGCATTTTGGCCGATAGTGCGCGGCGTTTGAACGGATTGCCGATCTTGTTCGTAGGCGTTCGTTGCCCCATTGAGATCATTATGGAACGGCGACAAAAGACGGCGGGGAAAGTGGGAAGTACAGCCAACTCGTTGATGCCACATCCGGTTCAGTTATGGCAACGTGAAGTCCACATCCCTGGCATCTATGATCTTGAAGTCGATACCTCGTTGTTAAGTCCAGGTGCGTGTGCCGAGGTAATACGCAAGCACCTCGCAGATATTCCAGCGCCGTCGGCATTCCAACGACTTGCTGCACACCATATTTAAGCTGTCGTTATCAATATTGCAACTGGTAGCGGTTCCCGGACTTATGGGAGCGGTTCCCGAACTTATGGGAGCGGTTCCCGGACTTATGGGAGCGGTTCCCGGACTTACGGGAGCGGTTCCCGAACTTATGGGAGCGGTTCCCGGACTTATGGGAGCGGTTCCCGGACTTATGGGAGCGGCTCCCGAACTTATGGGAGCGGCTCCCGAACTTATGGGAAACAATTGGTTCTGGTTTGTTAGCGCAGATACTCCGTGACTGTCAGATCAGCCGTGATGAATTCCGGGAAGTATTGTAAAAAGAGGTAAAACTTACCCTTCTGGTGTCATTGATTCTTTTATATAGCAATCCGATTTGATTTGGAGAATCACTCGTAGAGGTAAGGGACTCTTTATTGGGGACTGGGGACTGGGAAGAAGGAATAAAGGTGTACTGAGTTTTGTTCAAAAATCAAATATGAGTCCTATATATATGGTCTGAGATTATTTGATTTTTTCTTTCACCAGAACTACTACAATTACTATTGATGCTAGATAATGGGAAAGCTTTGACATTTTCTTGCCATTCTAGCCCGGAAACAATAACTAAGACTTATGCGAACTCACTATTGCGGCGAACTCCGAAAAGAACATATTGGAGAAACTGTTACCTTTTACGGATGGGTAGACCGTCGCCGCGATCACGGTGGTGTGATATTTTTAGATTTACGCGATCGCTCTGGAATTGTCCAAATCGTCAGCGATCCGCAACGCACCCCACATTCTTATGAGCAGGCGAACGCCCTGCGAAATGAATATGTTGTCGAAATCACTGGTAGGGTAACGCAACGTCCCGATGAATCGCTGAATACCCGCATCCCAACAGGCGAGGTGGAAATCTACGCCGATAAAATTGAACTCCTCAATGCTGTTCGCAAACAGTTACCTTTTCAAGTTTCCGTAGCTGACACCGAGACAGTGCGGGAAGACTTGCGGCTGAAATATCGTTATTTGGATTTGCGACGCGAACGCATGGCGCAAAATTTGCAAATGCGTCATCAAATTGTCAAAGCCATGCGTCGTTATCTGGAAGATTTGGAAGGTTTTATTGAAGTCGAAACCCCAATACTTACCCGTTCTACCCCAGAAGGGGCGCGGGATTATGTTCTACCCAGTCGCGTCAATCCTGGTGAATGGTATGCTTTGCCGCAATCACCCCAGCTATTTAAACAATTGCTGATGGTATCTGGCTTAGATAGATATTATCAGATTGCCCGTTGCTTTCGTGACGAAGACTTACGCGCCGACAGGCAACCAGAATTCACTCAGTTGGACATGGAAATGAGCTTCATGTCCCAAGAAGAAATTATCGAACTGAATGAAAACTTAGTTTGCCATATCTTCAAAACAGTCAAAGGCATTGAGTTACAGCGCCCTTTCCCTCGTCTCACTTACGCTGAAGGGATGGAACGCTACGGGAGTGATAAACCAGATACACGCTATGGTTTAGAATTAGTCGATGTCTCAGATATTGTCAAAGACTCTGGTTTCAAAGTCTTTCGAGACACTGTTACCAATGGTGGTATCGTCAAAATCCTGCCCATTCCCAACGGTAACGATGTAATTTCTAATGTCCGCATTAAACCAGGCGGTGATTTATTTAAAGAAGCCAGCGAAGCCGGTGCTAAAGGTTTAGCTTATATCCGCGTTAGGGATGATGGCGAAATTGACACCATTGGCGCGATTAAAGACAATCTCAGCCAAGAACAAAAACAAGAAATTTTACGCCGTACAGGTGCTAAAGCTGGACATTTGCTGTTGTTTGGGGCTGGTGATGCTGGTACAGTTAATAAGACATTAGATAGATTACGGCAAGCGATCGCTAAAGAATTTAACTTAATCGATCCAGAAAAAATCAACTTACTCTGGATTACAGATTTCCCCATGTTTGAGTGGAATGCTGACGAAAAACGTTTAGAAGCACTGCACCACCCGTTTACAGCACCACATCCTGATGATTTAAGCGACTTAAAAACTGCACGCGCCCAAGCTTACGACTTGGTACTCAACGGCGTAGAAGTTGGCGGCGGAAGTCTGCGGATTTATCAGCGAGAAATTCAACAGCAAGTCTTTGAAGCAATTGGTTTATCTCCTGAAGAAGCACAAAGTAAATTTGGCTTTCTCTTAGAAGCATTTGAATATGGTACACCACCGCATGGTGGCATCGCCTACGGTTTAGATCGTTTGGTAATGTTGCTAGCTGGCGAAGAATCTATTCGAGATGTCATTGCTTTCCCGAAAACACAACAAGCACGTTGTTTGTTAACAGATGCACCTTCGAGTGTAGATACTAAACAGTTAAAAGAATTGCACGTTGCTTCGACTTATAAACCAAAGTCTTAGCTAAGTAGGGTGGGCAATGCCCACCAATTACTTTAATTGAGAAAGCAAATATTTTTCTTGATTTCATCTCCCATTTACCTTAACCGAGCAGCATTGGGTGTAAACTGCATTGAAGTGATGAGGACACTGAATGGAAGTTTTCTTGGCTAATATTAATCATCTTGAAAGTGTTTCAGTACTATTTGATCGATATCGCATTTTTTACAATCAGCCATCAAACCTTGAAGCTGCCAAAGAGTTTCTCAAAGAACGTTTCAATAATAAAGAATCAGTAGTGTTTGCAGCTAATGACAATGGGGAATTAGTCGGATTTACCCAGCTTTATCCTAGCTTTTCTTCAGTGTCGATGAAACGAGTATGGATATTGAACGATTTGTATGTAGAAGAGTCACATCGCCGCAGGGGAATTGCAAAATTATTGATGAGTGTTGCAGAAGAATACGCCAAAGAAAGTGGAGCAATTCGAGTAATTTTATCTACTCAAATTTCTAACATAACGGCGCAAAAACTCTATGAAGCGCGAGATTACGTTAAGAATGAAGAGTTTTACCATTATGCTTTGCGGTTGCAATAGTGGCATGACAAGAAACAGACTCAAAGCTTTAGAGCTTTTTGCTGGTATCGGTGGGTTTCGCCTTTGCAGCAACCGCCAGAAATTGGCTATCTAACAATTTTTAATGCACTACAGTGGCGATCGCAATACAGTAGGATTATTCAGGTAGCAACTACGACGACAACAGTAAGTGTAGAAAATCTACTGGTAGGATGAAGGGGATTAATGCTGCTGCCACAATAAAATTAAGCTCCTACCCCCAGAATTCTTTATGAGTGAATCTATCATCTTGACAGACGCTGGCTTATTACCAGAAGATTTGTTACCAGATGTTAGTCATCTGGTGACAGAGGACGATGAACCCTTGGATAATCTGCCATCTGAAAAACAACAACGGCTGCTGACAGAAACACTTTACAGCTCTTGGAACGGGCCTAGTAATGCCCAAGGGTTCCTTGTGGCTGCCAATGTGGGGTTGTTTCCCAGTAACAAACAACCGCCGATTGTGCCTGATGTATTTTTGAGCCTGGATGTACAAGTAGCTGATAACTGGTGGGAAAGACGGCATCGCTCTTATTTTTTCTGGGATTTTGGTAAACCGCCAGAGGTGGTGATTGAAATTGTTTCAAATCGAGAAGGCAATGAAACAGGGCGAAAAATCTTAGAGTATGCCAGGATGCGGGTAATGTAATACATTATCTTTGATCCAACTCGACAACTTGGTGGTGAAGTTCTACAGATGTACGAGTTGCGTGGGCGGCAATATATACCCATGAGTGAGCAATGGCTGACTGAAGTTGAGCTAGGTTTATGTTTGTGGGAAGGTGCTTATGAAGGTAAGCCGGATGTTTGGCTGAGGTGGTGCGACGCGACGGGTAATGTAATTCCTACTGGTGCAGAACGAGCCGAACAAGAACGTTTACGAGCCGAACAAGAACGCTTACGAGCAGAACTTGAGCGAGAAGCTAAAGAAACTGCTCTGCAACGAGCTGAACGCTTGGCGGCACAGTTACGAGCCTTGGGTGTTGAGCCAGAAGTATGAGGTGAGGATGGAGAATGAGGTAATTCAACTAATTGAAAAACGCTGTAAGAGCCAAATTACCAGGAAACCTCCTTAAAACAAAAAAAACCCGCCATAGCGGGTTACACAACAAACTAAGAACATTGAAAACTTGATTTAGCTGGAATACCTCATTTCAGCTTCCAGTTGACGAATCAGCTGTTCGTCGCCCTTTGCTCTGGCCACTTGCAAGCGATGCTCTAGGCTTTTTTGAATATTCTGTCTGTGGGCTTCTTGTGCTTTTCTGGTACTTTGTAGTCTATTTTGATTCATAGTGATTACCTTCTTTAATTTTTTGCTTTATATCTTGCATTCTTAACATAGCATAAATTTTGTAGCTGTTGCTACAGAAAGTTACTACTTAATGTATATTTTATCTAAAATATGTCTAAGAACCAGATAGGTCAGCAACGACTCCTAACTTTACTGAGCGATTTCGGCGATCGCGATGTTTATGTAGGCATAATGAAGGGTGTTATAGCCCAAATCAACCTCAGACTTAGGGTAGTAGACTTAACGCACCAAATTCCGCCGCAAGATATAGCCGCAGCTAGGTTTTGCCTGATGAATGCTTATCCTTATTTCCCAGTTGGGACAGTGCATGTGGCAGTAGTAGATCCGGGTGTAGGAAGCAAGCGACGAGCGATCGCAGTAGAATTTGCTCAAGGGTTTCTCGTAGGCCCGGATAATGGTATCTTTAGCGGGGTACTTAGTCAAAGTCCTGCGATCGCAGCCGTCGAACTTACAAATCTTAACTATTGGCGAACTCCTCAACCAAGCAACACTTTTCACGGTAGAGATATCTTTGCACCAGTGGGAGCTAGTCTTGCCAGTGGTGTATTTCTCAAACAGCTAGGACAAGAAATTGATCCAGCAAGTTTGGTAAAGCTAGATATAGGCGAGTGCCAGCAAACAACCACTGGTGTAGTGGGTTGCATTCAATATATTGACAATTTTGGCAACCTAGTGAGCAACATTCCAGGCAGTTACGTACAAGGTAAAACTTGGTGTGTGCAAACCGATAAGTTGAGTATACTAGGCTGTGAAACTTACAGTGATGTCAACGTGGGAGAGGTAGTAGCTTTAGTTGGTAGTCACGGCTGGGTAGAAATTGCCATTAATAGCGGCAATGCTCACTCACAGTTGCAGTTAGATTGGCAAGAAACGCTTCAAGTTGTGCTAACGTGAACCACTCATATAATTAGTTACGATTATCTACAATCAGACATACTTCGATGTTTGCATAGCGATCGCATTCAACCGCCCTGTATAATTAGTATCCAGATCGTTGCATTCATAAAATTGTCACCTGTGGCGAATCATATTCCCCAGACTGATTCTTGTGCAATGGACTTTCTGCTCCATCTACCTGCACCCGGACAATATAAGTTGCTGGCTTTACGTTTTTGACAGGAATAGTTATAACATCAGTATCTTCAGTGCGTGGCGCAACTAAGAAAAAGTAACTTACCGGACTATCACCTGATGCTTCATTAAGTAGCAAAACTACCCTCTGCGCTTTACCAACTTTGGGCTGGAATTTAACGGTAATTTCTGCCGTGCGTAAATTGTCACTGCTATTCTCCACTTGAACCGCGAATGCTGTAATTGTTGGATGGAGGACAAAAGCCGCAACGTTGGATTCAACTAAATGATCCATTTGTCCTGCATTGCCCATTGTCAGATGTACAACTTGGATACCCTGCACACTTGCGTACAAATCTGGTGGGAGTAACAGACTAATTTGCGTTTCTTTAACTTCCTGAGGTACTAGTAATGTCTCGGTATTTCTTAATCGGATTTGCGTGATCTCACCCCGTAACCGCTTACCACGAATTACTAATGTTGTGCCTGCAACAATCATTTGATCAGTCTTTGCTGGAGCCAAAACTTGCTCTATACTCGGTTGAGACAAGGGCATGATGTATAAACCTTCAGACTTATCATTGCTACCTTCAATCAATACCATTGACGCCAGATAGGTAGCTGAAGGTCGATAGTGGGTTTGTAAAGCAGACCATAACTTAGAAGTTTCTTCCATATTAAAAAACTCCGGAGTCAATTTGATCTGCCCAATTTGTTCAGCTAAACCGGATACGGACACACTTGCTAAAGCTTGTGAAAAACCACTTGAGGTATTTGTTGTAGAGACATTTATCAGAGTATTTTCAATAATATCAGATGTGATAGCTGGTGTTTTGTGTAATAAATGCATTGCATAGCCCAATAAAAGCTCCGCTTGAAAATCCTTAGCTCCGTAGGCTGTAAGCAAGTAATGGAGATCAAGAGCTAGTGGTGGAGTCGGAGAGCGCGGGTTAGCATTCATCCGTGAGTGTTTGCTCCGAAATTCCTGAGATAACCAATCAACATTGCGATTCTGCGTTACTTGATAGAGAAAAAGGTTGATTTGAGCGCGCTCGTCAGCTTCAACTGAAATTCGATCGGGTGGTAGGGCAGTTACGATTACATCACCAACACTAGCAGCGATCGGATCACTGACTAAACCATTTTCCAGCAAGGCTTTTAGTACTGCTGTCACGGCGGCTATAGAGAGCACATTACTCATCCTCGTTCCTCATGGCAATAGCACATATTAATCATGTAAGCCAGAGTACATTGACAGAATATATTTTGCAAAACTTTAATTATTCGGTAGCAAAGACTATTAGCAAGGCATACAAAAGCGCATTTTCAACTACTAGTACAGCACGGTGTAAATCCACCTACCATCTCAATTAACAAGACTTCGCAAGAGGCAAAATCCCCTTGTTAAAAATAGGCCAACTTTCGCCACAGTGTACTATACTCAGCAATCAGCACTACTGAAACTGATAACCTCGTAAAATTTGCGTGAACTTCACATCAGGAACAAATTTCAACCGCCACAGGTCTTAATTTTAAACATTTTATCAAATTGTTAGCATTACTTTAAGCTACTAACTATGTTAAGCTGAGTATAATTAAACAAACACTAGTAGCATATAATTACTAATATTTATCTAAGTTAAGAGCAATCATATTTGTAACACTAGTAGTATATCTGACTAAAGTTAACAGTTTAAAATAACTAGGATGGGTTGCCCCAGATGAAATCCCCACCTCCTTCAAATTCTTGGATTGGTCGCCTCGTCGGTGATAACCAGCGATACCGTTTAGATAGACGACTAGGCGGGGGTGGCATGGGAGAAGTCTTCCTGGCAACGGACACCCGTGTAGGTCAGCAGGTAGCGTTGAAGTTGCTCAAAGATACACTGCTGGCATCACAAGAAATGAGAAAGCGTTTTGAGCGTGAGGTGGCAGTTTGTGCTGCTTTGCAAAGTGACCACATTGTTAAGATTAGTGATTGTGGTGTCACCACAGAAGGTTTTCCATTTTACGTAATGGAATATTTGCGGGGGCAAACGCTCAGACAATTAATGCTGCGCGAAAAGCGGCTATCTGTTGAGCGGACTGTGAAGATTATGGGGCAAGTTTGCCAAGGTCTACAGCTTGCCCATCAAGGAGTGACTCTCCAACGGGATGGCGGAAAAAGCACTGAGCATATTCAGGTAGTTCATCGTGACTTGAAACCAGATAATATATTTTTAGTGCCTACAGATTTAGGAGAGTGGGTAAAAGTTTTGGATTTTGGTGTCGCCAAAATTCGCAGTGAATCTTCAGAAAATTCCAACATTACAAATATAACTAGTACATTTATCGGTACATTTCGTTACGCACCTCCGGAGCAAATCCAAAGTGATAAAAACCTGGACGCTAGAGGTGATATTTACAGTTTAGGGATTATCCTTTACGAAATGCTGAGTGGAGCCGACCCATTTGGAATCAGCATTAAGGGCAGTCATATCAGCGAAGCTTCTTGGGTATTAGCTCATGCTTATGAGCCACCGAAACCACTGCGATCGCAACCAGGGTGTGAGCATTTACCCGTACAATTGGAAGCTGTGGTGATGAAATGCCTCCACAAGAACCCAGCTAACCGATTTGCAACGGTAGAAGAACTGAATCAGGCTTTGCAAGCTGCTGCCAAATTTGCCACAGGGAGTACTGGGCAATCGCAACCTTCCTACAATCAAGGTTCAAATCACGAAACCGTTCCCAGACAATCGAACGACGACACGGTTATTCGCCCCCCATCTGCATACAATCAAGGCTCAAATCACGAAACCGTTCCCAGACAATCGAACGAGGACACCATTATTCGTCCTCCATCTGCATACAATCAAGGTTCAACTCACGAAACCGTTCCCAGACAATCGAACGAAGACACGATTATTCGCCCCCCATCTGCATACAATCAAGGTTCAAATCACGAAACCATTCCCAGACAGTTTAACCCGATTGAGCAAAGCCAATCTGAGGAAACAGTTCCTCCCCCTCAGCCTGAGTACAATCAAGATTCAAATCACGAAACCGTTCCCAGACAGGTTAACCCAGTCGAGCAAAATCAACAGAGTCCTGTAAATAATCCGAACGCCAACAAACCTGACGTTACTTTGTATCAACCGCGACCTGGATCTAATCAAGGTAGCCCCCAAGTGCCACCAGATAAGACGTTGTTTCAACCGCGACCTGGATCTAATCAAGGCAGTCCCCAAATGCCACCAGATAAGACATTGTTTCAACCGCGACCTGAATCTAATCAAGGCAGTCCCCAAGTGCCACCAGATAAGACGTTGTATCAACCGCGACCTGGATCTAATCAAGGTAGACCACAAGTGCCGCCAGATGTGACGTTGTATCAACCACGACGTGCATCCAATCAAGGCAGAACACAAGTGCGAACGGATGACACTATCTACCAACCAAGGCTAAATGAGCAGCTAACTAGGAGAATTACTCCCAATTTGTTGCGAATCGTGGGAGTGGTCTTAGGTATTGGGCTAACTTTAGCGTTGGGAACCTATATATATACTCAATCTCAATCTGGGAAAGAGCCAAGCAATCAGCAAATACCTAATAGCGATCGCACTCAGAACTAATCAGGTGATATCTCCCACACTCAGCGACTCTTCTATAGGAAGCAGGGGAGCAATTCTTGCTGGGAGCAAGGGAGAGGGTTTGCAGCTTTTATTACCATGAAAATGATGCAATTTAAATGACGATTAGCTTAAAACATTCAAGGCTTGTGCCAGGGCGAACGCATCTTATTTACTAATAAAAACTAAAAAAGATTTCAAAATAACAAGAATGTCAACACTCCGGTTTATCTTGCTTGAAGACAATCCAGTCGATGCAGAGTTGGTTCAAGCCATGCTTTTAGATGGCAAAATTGACCATGAACTGCAAAGAGTAGACACTGGCGCTGATTTTCAGACAGCACTCTTAAGCGATGAGTTTGACTTGATTTTGGCAGATTATGCCCTAGCCGATTTTGATGGCATCAATGCCTTAGAAATTGCCCGTCGCCTACGTCCTGATACGCCGTTTATCTTCATCTCTGGCAGTTTGGCCGAAGAATTGGCGATCGCAGCTATCAAACAGGGCGCGACAGATTATGTACTCAAGCAACGCTTAGGGCGGTTAGTGCCATCGGTACAACGGGCATTGCAGGAAGTACCGGAAGACAAAGATATCATCGATCGCAAACAAGCTTTATCAGCCATCGAGTCAGACCTGAAAGATACGCAACTACTGCACGAACTGAGCGCGAGGCTTGTAATCGAAGGCGACATTCAGACGCTCTACCAGGAGATTGTAGCTGCCGCGATCGCCCTCACACGAGCAGATGCGGGATCGATCCAAATTCTGGATGAAGCGACGCAGGAGCTAGTAATGCTTGCCAATCAAGGCGCGGGGCAAAAGCTGACGGAGCATTTCTACCGCGTCAACGCGGGTTCAAACACGCCTTGCGGTATAGCATTGACAACGGGCAAGCGCACCTTCGTTGATTTCGATGTGCCAGAGAGCGAAGACCCGCATGGCTCGATGCGACTGCACCGTGAGGAAGGCTATCTCTCGGCACAGTCTACACCGCTAATTACCCGTTCGGGTAAAGCGATCGGTATGTTTTCGACCCATTGGTGCAAACACCATCGACCGAGCGATCGCGAAGTGCGCTTTCTCGATTTACTCGCCCGTCAAGCGGCTGACCTGATTGAGCAACGACAAGCCCAGGTCGCCTTGCGCGAGTCGGAAGCCAAATATCGATCGCTGTTTGAGTCGATGAACGAGGGGTTGGCGATCAATGAGCTTGTCCGCGACGAGAGTGGTTGTGCTGTAGATGCCCGATATCTTGAACTTAACCCAGCCTATGAGAGGCAGACAGGATTTGACCGAAGCAGCACCCTCGGTCGGTTAGCGAGTGAAGTCTTTCCAAACTACTACCGCTCCTGGTTGGAGATTGTTGAGCGCGTTGTCAGAACCGGACAGCCGGAACGCTTTGAGCATTTCGTTCCGGACAATGATAAGTGGTTCGTTTTTCAAGTCACTCCTTTTGTTGGAGCAGACGGCTTCTCGGTACTCTACGACGACATCACCGAGCGCAAACGCCGCGAAGCGAATCTCGTCTTTTTAGCCAGCATTGAAAATGAGTTTGCGAATCTCACGTTGTCGTCAGAAATTGCGAACGTCGCGGGCGATCGCATCGCCGCACACTTCAATCTTTCGCACTGTCTGCTGGTCGAAATTGATGAGCAGGAAACTGTGGCGAGAGTTTTCCACGACCACAAAGCGGCAGATTTGCCGAGTTTAGTCGGCGATTACGTCATCCAAGATTTTCATACCCAAGCGGAAGCCGAGCAACTCGCCGCCGGACAACCCTTAGTATCAACGACGCTTTGAGCGAACGGCACTCGGAGGAAAACGCCGCGCCATTCATCGACATGGCGGACGCATCTGGGCAGAAGGCGCAATCAACCAGGGCGCAACGTTTTACTTTTCGCTCCCGAAACATGAGGTGTAGTTATGACAGCACTGCGCTTTCTTTTGCTCGAAGACAATCCCCTTGATGCAGAAGTGATACATATCACCCTGACCGATGGCGGCGCTAATTTTGAACTGCTCCGGGTAGAAACTCGCGCTGAGTTTGTGAAGGCATTAGAAACCAATGCGTTTGACTTGATTTTGGCAGACTATGCTTTGCCCGGTTTTGATGGGATTTCCGCCTTGAAAATTGCCCAAAACCTGTGTCCTGACACACCCTTTATTTTCGTCTCTGGCAGTATGGGCGAAGAATTGGCGATTGAAGCGCTGAAACTGGGAGCCACAGACTATGTGTTAAAGCGCAACTTACGGCGGTTGGTTCCTTGTATCCAACGAGCGTTGCGAGAAACCCAAGAAAAGTGCGATCGTCAATTTGCCGAAGCCGCACTGCACCAAAGCCAAGCCCGCCTGCGTCAAGTTGCGGCCAAACTGCCTCATGGCGCTGTGTTCATTGTGGATCGAGATTTGCGCTACCAGCTGGCAGAAGGCGAAGCGCTGGAGTGGGTCGGTATGACTACTGAAAACTTTGTCGGCAAAACACTCTCCGAAGCCCTCGAACCCGCCCTGGCAAACAGCTACGAACCCTACTTCCGTCAAGCTCTCAATGGCGAATCATTTACCTTAGAACACAACAGCCATGATCGCTACTATATCTCTCATGGCACACCCTTACGCAACGATCGCGGTGAAGTTGATGCTGTGCTGGCAATGTCCTACGACATTACCGCTCGCAAACAAATCGAAATTGCCCTCAAACAAAGTGAAGCTCGCTTTCGGTTAATGGTGGCAAGTGCAAAAGAATATGCCATTTTAACCATTGATCCCAAAGCTGCGATCACCAGTTGGAGTGCTGGTGCTGAACAATTGTTCAAGTATTCAGAAGCAGAAATGATTGGCCGTGACAGTCGTAGCCTTTACAGCCGCGAAGACAACCTACAAGACCGCGTTGGCTGGGAATTCCAGACCGCCCAAACTCAAGGACAGGCAGAAAATGAGTGCTGGCATATCCGAAAAGACGGTAGCCGCTTTTGGGGTAGTGGCTTTGTGATGCCCTTACGCGATGAAGCCGACGACGTGCAAGGATTTATTAAAATCATGCGCGACGTAACCTCACAGAGGCAAGCTGATGAACGTTTTCGCTTGCTCTATGACATCACCAGCGATCTCCTGGCGGTTGAGCAACCGATGACAGTGATGCACAATTTATTCAGCAAACTCGCACCTCAGCTAGGGTTGGACTTTTACTACAACTACATCGTCGAGTCAAAAGACAACCGCCCCACACTGCATTTGAAAAACTATGAGGGTATTACTCAAGAGTTGGCTGAGGCGATCGAGTGGATTGAGTTTGGTGAATACGTCTGTGGCTGGGCAGCGCAAGAACGACAGCAGATGGTTCTCAACCACACCCAAATTGCCACTGATCCTCTTGCCGAAATTATCCGCAACCAGGGTGTTACTGCTTATGCCAGTCAAGCGTTAATTGTGGAGGAGAGGTTATTGGGAACCATCTCGTTTGCTAGCTGCACCCGCACTTGCTTCACAAGAGAAGAAATCGATTTGCTGCAATTGATGTCTGAGCAAATAGCGATCGCCCTCGACCGAGCCAACCTAATTGTTTCGATTCAGCAACAGGCAGAACAGTTGCAACGAGCCAACCAGATTAAAGACGAGTTTTTAGCAGTGCTGTCTCATGAGTTGCGATCGCCCCTCAACCCCATCTTGGGCTGGGCACAACTGTTGCAAAAAGGCAAGCTCAACGCCGCCCGTCAACGCGAAGCACTACTAACGATTGAGCGCAACGCCAAACTGCAATCACAATTAATTGAAGACTTACTCGACATTTCGCGGATTATGCGGGGCAAGCTGTCCTTAACAGTGGCTCCCCTTAATTTAATCCCTGTTATTTCTGCTGCCCTGGAAACGGTGCGTTTAGCAGCAGAAGCAAAGAATATTAACTTACAGATCGATCTCAATCCGACTGCACCTATCTCTGGTGACGCTGCCCGCTTACAGCAAGTGGTGTGGAACTTGCTTACCAATGCCGTCAAATTTACACCAGATGACGGAGAAGTAATCATTGAATTAAGGCAAATTGCAGGGCAGGCTCAAATCCGGGTAATCGATACAGGCATTGGCATTCAACCGGAATTTCTACCAGATGTGTTTGAGTATTTCCAGCAAGAGGATAGCTCAACGACACGCAGATTTGGTGGCTTGGGTTTAGGGCTAGCGATCGTCCGCCAAATTGTAGAACTGCACGGTGGCACAGTCAAGGCAGAAAGCTTGGGTGAGAATCAGGGCGCAACCTTTACAGTTGAAATACCGATCTTGAACCAGTCAGCACAAATTGTACTTGACTCAGCCGACGCTGAAACATCAAGCGCCCAGACTCCCTTAAGCAACCTGCAAATTTTGGTAGTAGATGATAATAGCGATACGCGCGAGTTTCAAGCATTTTTGCTAGAACAAAATGGCGCAAAAGTGACAGCCGTAGCGTCTGGGCTAGAAGCATTGCAAGTGCTTGATAATTTCATTCCTGATATAATTGTGAGTGATGTCGGCATGGCTGATATGGATGGCTATATGCTGATGGAGCAGATTCGTAAGCGCCCACCCAATCGGGGAGGAACGATTCCGGCGATCGCGCTTACCGCTTATGCCGCATATATTGACCAGCAACAAGCAATTCAAGCAGGATTTCAGATGCACATCACCAAACCTGTAGAGCCAGAAATATTAGTTAGGGTAATCGTGAGCTTGCTGAAACACAACTGACCGAAGAGGGGGAGGGGCAGGGGGCGGGGAGCAGGGGGAGCAATCCCTGCCCTGGTGACACCAATGAACAATGTTGTGCCCCTACCCATCTGTCGCATTCTTTTTTCAAATTGGTATAAGGTGCGTTTCGCTTGATAGAGGAACTTATTGACACGCTACCAAATATCAAAAATGGCGATATTCATCCCAAGCCACGGGGAAAGAATAATCTGAAAACGCGGATAAATCATGATTCTCGCTGCGGGTTTCTTCATCGAGAACTTTCACGACTTTGTTATAAATATCTTGTGCTTGTTGCGGGGAATCACCAATGCTGGTTAATCCCAACTTGCCAAACTGTGAAAGGCAACCCATAAGATGAAACACTGTGCCCGTTTCAGTACCACTGTCAAAGTGGAGTCTGTGGTGAGCAATGATATCCATCAAATCATTAGGCAATAATCCCTGATAGCGCTCTTTTTGCAGATTATCTGTGGCAATGTAGTATTTTGGACGACCTTGCTGACTATAAAATAAACCCGTGGAAAGGTCATAGCGACCGTTTGTTAATAATTTCAGGGTCATGAATGGATGAGTTGTACCGCCTTTACGCAGGTTAATTTCGATCGCCTGAATATCCCACTCTTGGTTACCTTTGTCAACGGCGATAAAATCTACGCCAAATCGCTCTAAAGTGCCTTTCTCCGCTAACTTTCTGCCAACTTGTATTCCTAATTGCTGTAATTGCAATCGATACCTTTCATCAGCCGGAAACCGACAACCTAAATAAATCTGACCGTCCGGGCCTCCGAGAATTTGGTCGTGGGTTGAAAGGATTTCTACTTCACCAGTGGGTGTGATTCGTCCTTGAACACTGGGCGATAGCTTAATTTCCCCTTCCAGAAATGCTTCGCTGATTGCCCCCAATTCAGGGATTCTTCCTGAAAAGTTATCCCAAGTCTCAAGCTTTGCTTGAAAGCGCATTGTTGAAAAGCGATCGCTAATTGCTGCTACCCTTTCGGCATGAGTCCCTTTACCTGGTGCTAAATTCTCAATTGGCCTAAGATCCAGCAATGCATTCCCTTCTCCCGAAATGCCTTCGTTGAGTTTTACCACTACCCGTTTTAATGTCGGTTGTCGTTCCCACAAATCACTGGTAGCTTCTGCCAAATCTGTGTGGTTCCAAACTTTTTCGCTGCCATCTGGATGCGGGACTTTGCTTTCGGCGAAGATTTGCCGACTACCACTTTTTGTCCCCCAAATCTGTAAATCTGGTGCGGCAGCATACAGAGGTACACCCAATTTTACAGACAATTCTCCTTCCCAATGCGAAGAGTTGTAGCAGATCATAAATGATTTATCTAGCCTCAAAGCTTGATGAATCCGCTTTAGCAGCCGGGGGCGTTCTAAAATCTTTTGGCTAAGAGGTTTAAGGGAGGAATCGTAAGTAGAAAGTAGCACCAAGCGACTGCGAGCATGAGAAAAAGGAATTCCTGGCAACAGTTGTAAGTAATAATCAATAATACTAGGATGTAGCGGTACTGATGTTACATAAATCAGCCGAGTCCGGGGATTTTGCAACCGAATTAAAGAAAATAGTAATCTTTCTTCATAATGTTCGCAACCCTCGATCTTTCGGAGTTCGCGCTGGTCGAGACTTAGGGAGGGAATAATTAAAATATCCGCTTCACTATTGTCAAATGACTCGCTCGTTTTCCAGCGATCGCTCAGGGTTAATTGTAAGTGGCGAAACTTTTCAACCTGCTCTAACTCGGAAACATTTAGTATTGCCATAACCCCTGCCCTCTAATGATCTCAATGTAGCGCACCACGCAGACTTTTGGACGATTAGTTTGTGGACTAGTTGTCAAATACTTTTGTAAGAAGGTAACTATGCAGATATCAGTCTAAATAAATATTAACATTTAGGAAAAGTGATGGTATAAAAGCAAGGATTTTTACAATTACGAAATGAGTAAATATCAATCTTTATTTTTATTTAGAGAAAATGGCATAGTTCTTAAGACAATAGAGATGCTTATAGGCTAATTCAGTAACTCTTATTATTTTGTTTATTTTACGTCTTAAGGTTGAGTAAAATCCAGCTTGTTTTACCTCTAGAGAGCGATAAACTACAGCAACATAATAGTAAACTTGAAAGCAGATGATAAGGAAAAATCCTTCATCAGACGAGAGTTATGTACTTGTTTTCCGTGGTCAGGTAAATAGTGTGTATGAGGTGCGAGGAGAAATAATGTAAGCCGCGTACAATTGCCAGCAATAAGTACGTTTGGTAAGCATCCGGGGTATAAGCACCTAAAATTGCAAATGGCTAGTGGGAGCCAAAGCAAAAAATAAACCTTGGGTTGAGTTTTCGATCCAAGGTTTACTTTTGAAATGGGGGCAGATTATTCCCTATCACCTCTGGCGTAACCCAAATTACTAAGTACCTAATTACATCCAAAACTCAATTACCAATACAAAACCTATGACTAATTCAGAAGAGCAACAATTACAACCGCCACAGCAGCAAGAAGCACCAGGTGTTGAATCAGAAATGACGCCAAAACCCAAATCAGATGATGCCCAGTATCGGGGTAGTGGCAAGCTACAAGATAAAGTAGCATTGATTACGGGTGCAGATAGTGGTATTGGTCGTGCTGTAGCGATCGCATTTGCTAAAGAAGGTGCAGATGTGGCGATTCTTTACCTCAATGAACACGACGATGCCAAAGAAACAAAACAATTGGTAGAAAAACAAGGGCGTCGTGCAGTAACCATTGCAGGTGATATTGGCAATGAAGCTTTTTGTCAGCAAGCTATCCAACAAACAGTTGGTGAGTTTGGCAAACTCGATATTCTCATCAACAATGCCGCCGAACAACATCCAAAAGAAAGTATCGAAGAAATCACCGAAGAACAACTAGAGCGAACTTTCCGCACTAATATATTCTCGATGTTTTTCATGACTAAAGCTGCACTCAAGCACTTACAAGCAGGCAGTTCTATCATCAATACCACATCGGTAACAGCTTATAAAGGTAGCCCACAATTACTAGATTATTCCTCTACAAAAGGTGCGATCGTTGCTTTTACTCGCTCCTTATCAAAAAATTTGGTGTCAAAAGGAATTCGCGTTAATGCTGTCGCGCCAGGGCCAATTTGGACACCTTTAATTCCCTCAACTTTTCCTGAAGAGAAAGTTGAAAATTTTGGTAAGCAAGTACCAATGCAACGAGCCGGACAACCTGAAGAAGTTGCTCCTAGCTACGTATATTTAGCCTCTGATGATGGTTCTTATGTCTCTGGACAAGTGTTACATGTCAATGGTGGAGATGTTGTCAATGGTTAAGTGAAATATTTAAGAGTTAGGAGTTATGATTTATAATCGGTATATTCTTTATTTATAACCTTTTAATCCTTAACTCCTAACTCTCAATTTATAACTCTACCCTCATTGTCTTCCATTAGAGGGATGAATTAATATTGAAATATTGATAGTCTATCTAGCAGCAAACATTGAAGAAATAATAACTACGTCTATGGCATCTCCTACACCATTGTATGGCACAGAACTAGTAGATTGTGCTAGAGCAAATGCCAAACAAGGAATTGAAACTGCTGCTTATCAATGTGGCTATGGTCAAGACCTCAACAAATTTGCTAAAGAACTCAGACAAGCTTGTGAAGAAATGAATTTGCAAGTAAAAGAACTCAGTGGATTGATTACTGATCAGGACATGATATTGCAATTAGGTACTGGCGAAATTGTTGCTCCAGACACAGAATCAGAATTGTAAAAATTAGTCATTTGTACTTTATTCTTCACTAATGACAAATGACGAATGAAAAATGACAAATGACTCTTTTCATAACTTTAAAATTACCCTTGCTAAATTGAAGTAAATCAAAACGCCCACGACATCAACTGCTGTGGTAATAAATGGTGCAGACATTAATGCCGGATCTAAACGAAGGTAGCGAAATAGAAATGGCAGTGCTGAACCGGAAATAGAAGCTAAAATAGAAATAGCTACTAAACTAGTGCCGACAGCGATCGCTACTTCTAATCGTCCTTGCAGAAAATAAGCCCAGACAGTAGCAATCGCACCTAACATTCCTCCCAACAATGCCCCTGCGATCGCCTCTCGGCCAATTACCTGTAATGCGCCAAGCGATCGGATTTCATCAGTATTCATCCCCCGAATCACGACTGTAGAAGATTGGGCACCCACGTTACCACCAGTACCAGTCAGCAAAGGGATAAACGCTGTTAGTGTCACCACTTTTGCCAAAAGGTCTTCTTGCGACTTAATAATCGTTCCTGTAATCGTATTGGTTACAAGTAAAACCAATAACCATACAACCCGCTTCCGAGCAATTTCTAGTAAATCCATCTGAAAATAATTGTCACCCCCCGACTGCACACCACCACCCAAGGCATAGATATCTTCGGTGGTTTCTTGTTGCAGAATATCAAACACATCATCCACGGTGACAATACCTACTAGACGCTGTTCTCGATCTACTACAGGCACAGCCAGAAAATCATATCTTTGGATTAATCTGGCAACTTCTTCCTGATCTGTATCAGTGTGGACAAACACCACATCACGGGTCATAATTTCGCCAATAATTTGCTCAGGCTGAGACGTTACTAACTCCCGCAACGATACAATCCCCGTTAAGCGCCTTGCTGCATCCATGACATAAAGATAATAAATCATCTCACTGGCATTAGCTAAGTTGCGAATTCGCTCTAGGGCTTGAGATACTGTAAAGTTTTCTTTCAGTGAAATTAACTCTAGCGTCATGATTCGCCCAGCAGTATCAGCTTCATAACCCAATAGTTGGGCTGTAGCTTGGCGTTCTGCTGGACTCAGTTGTTCTAGCAGACGATTAACGACTTTTGCCGGTAATTCATCAAATAACCTAGCTCGGTCATCCGGCGACATTTGATCGACAATATCGCGGACTTCCTGACTTTTAAGTTCCTCAATTAAGCGTTCTTGAACACTGTAGTCGAGATATTCATAAACCTCTATAGCCTCATCCTTAGAAAGCAAGCGAAAAGCCAAAGCGTGCATCGCTTCTGGCAAACCCTCAATCGCCTCGGCAATATCCGCAGGCTGCACAGGTACGAGAATAGCTTTTGCCCCCTGCAAGTCTCCTGTTTCTAGGAGCATTTGCAGCTGAGTCCGCACTAAATCTCGCAATTCCCTGCGTGAGACATTCTGGATGGTAGAGTTTAAATTGTTTGTCTCAGTCAAAGTCCACTTTCCTCAGCCAGTTTGAACAAGGTTGCTGCCCTTAGTCTAGGGGAAAGTGGGAATGTGCGGCATTAAACTTGTGATTTTTCTGACTTGGAATAAATTGAAAACTTTTGTAACTTAACTGAATAATCAAGGTTTCGGACGCTGATTGTTTAACAATGATGCGTGAAGGCAGGGGAGGTAAGGGAGGCAAGGGAAAGGGTTTGCAGCTTTTATTACCAATTAGCTTAGTCTCCCACGACTGCAAAAACATCGCTTGTTTGACGATACGCTCCCGCAAGCGCGACGCCATCGTTTTCAAAGCCGTAGGATTTCGAGTTATTAGTCATTGGTACTAATGACCAATGATTACAGCAGTTTTCTTTTGCATGAAGTACAAAGTCACTGGTTTTGAGGCAGGAGGCAGAAGGCAGGAGGAAGAAGAATAATTTGATTTGTGAATCCTTGGTTCTGTACCTCATTTAGTTGCAAAGTGCTGTATGCAATTTGAATCTTGATTAGCTATATAACAAAGATATAAATATAAACTTATGGTCAAAATCAGGTTTTCTGCCGGATATTATAACAAAAATATAAATATAAAATTGCAGTCAAAATGAAGCAGAGATAAATGATAGTTTTTCAAATCTTTAAATAATTAAAAATTTTCTTTATCCAATTTTCATCTAATTAATATTTTTGCAGAGAAAAACATGAGATTATGCGTATGTTAGTAATTGTTACTTACGTATGTTAGTAATCGTTACTGAAAGTTCATCAAAACTTTGATATTGCTTTAAAAAGGTATCTATTAATGTGAATTTTTAAATAAAGTTCCACAAAAAAGATAGACATAAGACCTTTATCTATTGTCCAATGTATAGTTGATTGATTTTAAAAAACTACTTGAAGATAAATATGTAAAATTATACTTTTCAATACTTAAGTATATGTTTGCCTAGTTAGGCATTGGTTCACCTGAACTTCATGTACCTGCACATCAGTGATATTAAAAGCTCTCAAAAGAGGTAATTTATAAGTTTTTATTAAGTTCACTAAACTTAATTTACATCATCAAAAGTTATAAATTTATTGAAAGAAAACAAAGATTTATAAGGACTAATACACCTTAAAGTAATCTTTAGCAATTCTTGTCATATAGATTTTTTATCTAGCTGCTTTTAGGACATATAAAGCAATAAATATACTTCATAGTGTTTTATTTGGAAGTTGATCCGATAGGTAGTGGAGTAGTAAAGCAAATTAGCAAAGGAGTAGACAGCAAAGAAAAGCGTATCAGTAATTAAGTGAGATCACATCAATATCAACAAATACATTTATGTATAACCAAACTTGTTACGCATGGTTTTGAAAAAATCAATCTAAAACTGATTTTTAAACATGAATCATGAAATTAGTTTTAGAACTATTGTGAGGCATATATCCCAATGAATACTTTACAAAAGCAACAGTTATCAACATCTCCAAGTCCAATAATTAGTACTCAATCATCTTTACAGAGTATTGATCAAGCACAACCCAGTATTTCCGCTAGCGCCAGCTTGCTCTCTCAGGGAGATGGACTCAAAGCAGAGTACTACGACAACATCGACTTCACCAACTTGAAGCAAACTCGCACAGATCCGACAGTCAACTTTAACTGGGGTCGTAGTTCTCCAGATTCATCCATCGGTGCAGATACCTTCTCAGCGCGTTGGACAGGTCAAGTGAAAGCCGAGTACAGCGAGACTTACAAGTTCTATACCAGTAGTGATGATGGTGTGCGACTGTGGGTGAATAATCAACTACTCATCGATAAGTTTGTCAATCAATCTGCCACAGAACATACTGGCTCGATCGCACTGGTTGCAGGTCAGAAGTACGATATTAAACTTGAGTACTACGAAAATAAATACAATGCCGTTTCTCAACTGGCTTGGTCAAGTTCCTCTCAAACCAAAGAAATTATTCCTCAGTCTCAACTGTATTCACCAGATATTCAAACCAGTATCACCTTGGGATCATCTTCCACGACAGTTAACGAAGGCGCTGGTAGTGTTACTATAACTTTGCTGAAAACTGGTGATTTAACCACCACATCTTCAATCAAGTATGCAACTATAGGTGGTACTGCCAAAGCAGGAGTTGACTACGGAACTGAAGGTACCGAAAGCGCTGGAACACTTATTTTTGCGCCAGGACAAAGCAGCAGACAGATATCCATTCCGATCAATGACGATTCCTTAGCAGAACCAGAGGAGACCTTTAGTTTTGTCATTGATCAAGCAGAGGGGGCAACACTAGGACTTCAAAGAACTCTTGGAATTACGATTCAAGATAATGACCGCTCTAGCCTAGACTTCACTCAACCAGTAGTTAATGAGGATGACGGTACTGCTACGGTGACAGTTACACGGGGTAACACTATGGGGACTGCTAGTCTAAATTACACAACCGTGGATGGGACTGCGAAAGCTGGTTCTGACTACCAGGCTGTATCTGGAACCTTAGCCTTTGCAGCAGGACAAGCCAGCAAGACCATTGTTATCCCCATTATTAATGACACAGTTGGAGAGGTAAATGAAACATTTACTTTGAAGTTTAGTAACGCCGTTGGAGTGCAGCTAAATAGTCAACAGGCAACTATCAATATTATCGATGATGACATTGGTAACTTTGCTTTAGAGACGGTAGCTGCTGGCTTGAATCTACCCACAGCTTTTGACTGGACATCTGACGGTAACCGGATGTTTATTGCCCAGAAAAATGGGGTAGTGCAAGTCTTAGACAAAGGCACTTTATTATCAACACCATTTATCGATATTTCTGCACAGGTTAATGATACGCGCGATCGCGGTCTTTTAGGCATTGCCGTACATCCAGACTTTGGCAAAGCTACAAACCCCAAAAACTACGTTTACCTGTTATATACCTACGATCCACCAGAAACCGACCCAACCAACCCTAAAAACAATCCCAATAGCAGATTAGACAATCCCGATCAGAATGGGAATCGGACTGCACGGCTAATTAGGGTAGAAGCTGACCGCAAGACTAATTACACTACTGCTATTGCTGGCAGTGAAGTTGTGCTGCTAGGTACTAATGGCACTTGGGAGAATATTAGCCGCCCAGATGGAAATAGCACAAATGTCTCACTTGGCTACGCTCCATCAGGAATTCTCAACAAAGATACTGGTAAGCGGTTTACCAGCTTACAGGATTATCTCAATAATCTCGACAAAGTTCAAAATGTCCAAAATTTTATAGCTAACGATAGTGAATCTCACTCAGTTGGTTCTGTGCGTTTTGGCACTGATGGTTCTCTGTTTGTGAGCTTAGGAGATGGCACTTCTTACAATGGCATAGATTCCCGAGCAATTCGTGTTCAGGATGTCAATAATCTGTCTGGTAAGATCCTGCGGATTGATGCAATTACTGGTCAAGGCTTATCAAGTAATCCTTTCTACAACGGTGATCCTAATAGCAATAGTTCCAAAGTTTATAACTTAGGTTTGCGTAACCCTTTCCGTTTCACAATTGATAAAAACACCAATACCCCCGTAATTGGTGATGTTGGCTTCGATTCTTACGAAGAGATCAATATCGGAAAACCAGGAGCCAACTTTGGCTGGCCGTTCTATGAAGGTGGCCTTGATGCAAATAACAATATGGTCAGCTTAAAACAACCAACCTATTCTAAACTGGATGTAGCGGAAGCCTTCTATAATAGTGGCACAGTTGTAACAGCACCAGCCTACACTTACAAGCATTTTGGTTCTAATGCTATTACTATGGGTGACTTTTACACAGGCAATACTTTCCCATCAATCTATCAAGATGCCTTATTCATTGCTGATTTCAGTCAAGGAACTATCGATGCTTTGAAATTCGATAGTCAGGGCAAATTTGTCTCAGTTAAGCAGTTTGCATCTCAAGCAGACATACCTAATCTGGGGGTGCCTGTACAAATCACCACTGGAAAGGATGGTAATCTTTATTATGCAAACTTGATAGGAGGTGAAATTGCTCGCTTCCGACCTTTTACTAGACAAACTTCATAGAAGGTGAGATTACTCGCTTCCGAACTGTTTAACGTGAGTTCGACAAGTCTTATTTGACCTCTCCCCCAACCCCTCTCCGTGTCGGAGAGGGGAGCAAAATGAATTTTTCATTGCTCCTCCCTCTCCGAAACGGAAAGGGAGGCTGGGAGAGAGAAGTTCATCGAACTCATACCAATTCAAATAATGTTTGCGACACATCAATTATTTGTAAGGGCACAACAATGTTGTGCCCCTACCCATCTGTCGCATTCTTTTTTCAAATTGGTATCACGTTGTTTAGACAACAGTTATCAGTAAACAGTTGTCTGACTGTTCACTGAATTTGGTCAAGATAACTTTGTCAAAAATCCCAATAATTTTTTAGTGTTTGATGTCAGAAGGGTGCGACGATAAGCATCGGCTGCTTTTTTAATCGCTTCGGCTTGAGTGGGATAAGGATGAATTACACTGCTTAACTTACTCAAACCGATCTTATTCACTATTGCCGTAGTTATAACTGATATCATCTCACCTGCATGACTGGCAACAATAGTTGCACCAAGAATTTCATCAGACCCCTTTTTATGGTGGATTTTGAGAAATCCTGATTCTTCACCATCTGCGATCGCTCGGTCTACACTACTAAAAGGTATTTTAATTGTCGTCACCTCAATACCCAATTTTTGCGCCTCGTCTTCGTATAGTCCTACGTGGGCAATTTCTGGGTCAGTATAAGTTACCCACGGCATTACCAGACTACTGAGTTTCGAGCGTCCTAAGCCAAAGGGAGAAAACAGCGTATTTTTAATTACAATCCGCGCCGCAGCATCAGCAGCATGGGTAAACTTCCAGTTCATGCAAATATCACCAGCTGCATAAATTTTGGGATTCGTTGTCTGGAGATAATCATTTACCTTTACACCTTGGTGCTTGTCGTATTCCACCCCTACTGATTCTAAATTTAAACCTTCTACATTTGGCGATCGCCCCGCACCGACTAAAATTTCATCTACTGTCACCGAATCTCGATGACCATTGGAGGAAAAGTAAAGCCGTTTCCCCTCGGTAACAGTTACCACTTCTTCCAACTTAGAATTCAGCACCACGCGAATTCCTTCGCTAATCAAAACCTTTTGCAGAATTTTAGCAGCCTCAACATCTTCTTTATTTAGAAGATGAGAACCGCTATGGAAAAGTATCACCTCAGAACCCAAGCGCCGGAAAGCTTGCGCCAATTCGCAACCAATGGGGCCGCCACCAATCACCGCCAAACGTTCCGGTCGTTGAATTAGGGAAAAAACCGTCTCATTAGTTAAATAACCCGCCTTTTCAATTCCCGGAATCGACAATTGTGCGGCTCTTGCGCCAGTAGCAATTACAGCTTTTTTAAACCGGAGGGTTTTATCGCCAACTTCTACAGTATTTTTATTCGCAAATCGACCGCTACCCAAAAAGACATCGACACCCAACTTTTGAAACCGTTCCGCCGAGTCATTAGGGCTGATACCAGCCCTTATTCGCCGCATCCTTGCCATGACTTTGGGAAAATCAACATCAATATTATGTTGGGGAATATTAACACCCAAGTTTTGAGCATTCCAAATTTCGCCAACAACGCGAGCAGACCGAATAATAGTTTTAGATGGTACGCAACCAACATTTAAGCAATCTCCACCCATGAGATGCTTTTCAATTATCGCCACTTTTAAACCCAAATCTAGACCCGCCGCACCCGCAGCCACCACTAATCCCGCAGTACCAGCACCAATTACCACCAAATCGTAAACATCTGCCGATTGAGGATTAACCCAATTTGGCGGATGGACGTATGACACCAACTTTTGGTTATACTCATCTGTTGGGCGAACTGTAACTCTCTCTAAATCTGAATTGGACATTGGTGGAACCTCATTTGAGAATTGAAAATGCTCAAGCCAACGCCTTTGCGTTCTTCAAAATTAAGAATCCCTATAAATTTAGGCGGCTCAATTTTTTATTTTTAATGCTTATTTAATAACGAATACAGCCTTTGAACTGTTTTGTCCGTCTGGAATTGACAGATACTATTGAAGCTTTTCTGTATAAAGGTTTCAACAATGGTTGAAGGAGGCAGGAGGCAGAAGGTTTTTTCACTTATAGGATTCAAACCCCTCCTGAAAAAGAGCCACCAAATTGAAAATTTGGAGTTCTTGTCTTAAACCCTTGCTCCATTAGGTCGCGGCAGGAAACAGAAGGTTTACACTGAGCGTAGCCGAAGTGCAGTTTTCCTCCAGCAAGAACTGCCCTCTGCCTCCTGCCTTCCTTGATAATTTATCTTTAGCAGAAGGGGTTTGAATTTTTAATTGCTAATTACCTCCTCTTCTAAAGCTTTGCGTGCAATCCGAGTGACATAAACTGTGACAGCGACTGTAGCAATCAAACCCAAAATCCGAATTGCCCATTGTAAAGTCGGGTTGGTGGGTTGAGCTTCAGTACCAATCATGGCAAGATTACCTGCAAGAGAACCAATATAAACGTACATGATGGTTCCGGGAATCATGCCTACAGAGCCGATGAAGTAGTCTTTAAGTGAAACTCCTGTGATACCAAAGGCATAGTTTAATAAGTTGAAAGGAAATATAGGTGAGAGTCGCGTTAACAGGACAATTTTTAATCCTTCTCTACCAACTGCTTGGTCAATGGCGGCAAATTTTTTATTATCTGCGATTTTATCAGCAACCCAGCCCCTTGCTAAATAACGTCCCACAAGGAAAGCACCCGTAGCACCAAGGGTTGCACCGATAAACACGTAGAGAGAACCCCAAACTGCACCAAAAATTACACCCGCTCCCAAGGTGAGAATAGAACCTGGAAAAAAAGCTACGGTAGCGATAATGTAAAGGGCAATAAAAGTGATCGCTCCCACTGTACCAAGGCTATCAATCCACTGCAAGGCATCCCGTAAAATTGCTTGGGGATTAAAAGAATTTGAATTTGCAGATTCTTGTGCTACAGCCGGGTCTGTGTTTAATATGAAAATGCTCGCCAATGCCAGCAAGATTAATACACTTAGGTTAAAAAACTTATGCAATTTTCTGGCATTAATATTTTTAAATATCTGAATGATTGTTAGTTTTGTCATGGTTTATTATTTCTTCTAATGCCACACTTTGAGCTAGAGCTTTTTGAGCAACTTTTGTAATATATACAGTCACAGCAACGGTAGCAATCAACCCAACTACTCGCATTATCCATTGCCAGACTTGAGTTTCTGGAGTAATTGGTTGATCAGACGTGTTAATCATGGCAAGATTACCAGCTAAAGAACCAATATAAACGTACATCACACTACCAGGAATAATGCCAAAGGAACCCAATATATAGTCTTTGAGGGAAACCTGTGTTACGCCAAAAGCGTAATTCAATAAATTGAACGGAAAAAGGGGACAGAGACGAGTTAAAAAGACAATTTTCCATCCCTCTTTAGCAACTGCTAAATCAATTGCTTTAAATTTAGGATGTTTGTCCATTTGTCGAGAAACCCAATCCCGTGAAAGGTAGCGTCCAATGATAAAAGCCAAGATTGCCCCGACTATTGCAGCAATTAGCACATATATTGACCCCCAAAATACTCCAAACAGACAACCGCCTTTGAGCGTTAAGAGAGAACCGGGGATAAATAGTAATGTTGCCAAGTTGTAAATTACTATATAGGCGATAGGCCCTAAAACGCCAAGACTCTCAACCCAAATGACTGATGTCTGTAAAAGTCCCTGAATGTTTAACTGTTTAGCAGCAATTATGAGAGTGGCAATTAGGCAACTTAAGAGTAGTAGTTTGAGTTTGGGATTTAATACAGGCTTCCTCATTTTTATAAGTTTTACCTTCAGAACTTGAAACTTCGTGTTCAGAACTTGAAACTTCGTGTTCAGAACTTGAAACTTCGTGTTCAGAACCTGAAACTTCGTGTTCAGAACTTGAAACTTCGTGTTCAGAACCTGAAACTTCGTGTTCAGAACTTGAAACTTCGTGTTCAGAACCTGAAACTTCGTGTTTAGAACCTGAAACTTCGTGTTTAGAACCTGAAACTTCGTGTTCAGAACTTGAAACTTCGTGTTCAGAACTTAAAACTTCGTGTTTAGAATCTGAAGCTTCGTGTTAAGACCCTTAACACTTCAAATCCGATGCCCCTAAGATATACTAAGCACATGAGAAATAGCTTAAATTCTCTTAAATTTTTCTCGGCAATACCAGCTACAAATTCGTTCAGGTGAAACGCCGAGTAAATAAGCAATAATTACTATTTGATTAAGTAGCGTATTTTTAAACACTCCCTTTCGCAACCATCTACGGGCTGAGGTAACAACTGGTGTAGGGATAATTACAATCCGTCCGATGCGTTTTAAACGACGGATGAGTTCAAAGTCTTCCATGATAGGCAATTCAGGGAAACCGCCAATTTGGTGAAATACTGTTTTTGTTAAAAAAATTGCTTGGTCGCCGTAGGGCATTTGGTAAAAATGCGATCGCAAATTTACACCCAACTCCACCCATCTTAAACTTAAAAGCGACGCATCAATCCGCAAGTTAAATGCACCAGCCACAGTCCCAGGTTGTTGTAGCGCTGTGCGAACCATCTCATCAAATCCAGTCGGTAAACGGGTATCTGCATGAAGAAACAGCAGAATATCTCCTGTCGCGGCTACAGCACCGACATTCATTTGCACACCACGCCCTGGAGACGATGAGATAACTTTGACACCTAAAGACTGAGCTATTTCTATGGTGTCATCTTTGGAGCCACCATCTACTATGATTACTTCTATATTTGTGTTGAGTTGAGTAGTTACAATTGCTTCTTTAATATTCTCTGCTTCATTAAGAGTCGGAATAATAATAGAAATCCTAGCTGCGTCAATATTCTGACTCATGATTGCTTACAATTTAGCTAAAGTTGATGTCATCCTCAAGATAATCCCTATGACAGCTATCACCGTCAACTTGAACCCTATTATTCAACTCACTGACAACCAATTTTATCAACTCTGTCGGGAAAACCCTGAAGTCAAATTTGAACGCAATGCACAGGGAAAACTACTAATAATGTCACCTACAGGCGGAGAGACTGGAAATCGTAATTCAGAAATTTCGGCAGATTTTGTAATTTGGAATCGCCAAACTAAACTAGGAATTTGCTTCGATTCTTCCACCTGCTTTAAACTTCCTAATGGTGCAAACCGTTCTCCTGATGTAGCTTGGATAAGAAAAGAGAGATGGAATGCACTCACCAATACGGTTCAGTTAAGGCTAAAAAGCTGACTATTGACATGAAATTTTGGAGCTTCAGAGCGTTGTCCAGTACCTCTGTGTTTGAGCTTTTTAGAACAAA
>NZ_JACJQM010000059.1:0-34848 GCF_014696655.1 Nostoc sp. FACHB-888
TCACTCGTGACGGGAGCGGTCTCACTCGTGACGGGAGCGGTCTCACTCGTGACGGGAGCGGTCTCACTCGTGACGGGAGCGGTCTCACTCGTGACGGGAGCAGTCTAACTCGTGACGGGAGCGGTCTCACTCGTGACGGGAGCAGTCTAACTCGTGACGGGAGCGGTCTGCCTTAAAACTTTTATGAAACTTAGACAATTATTTCTACAAAAATCAGCATCTAGTGATTAAATACCGAAAAATTACTAGTATCGGCTGAAAATTTTATTAAAAAAAATGCGAGTTTTGCTGAACCGGAATGGGGTTTAACTGAGGCAAGCTAGCTCTATAAACATCTTAAAGGAATAAATTTATGTCTCGTCAAAAACGTACATCCCGCGTTTTAGAAAAAGCTCAGTTAAGATCCTCTGGACTCAAATCGATTGTTCCAAACATCAAATTTGATGAAGATTATAATCTAGAAAAACTGATTGAGTTAACTGATCAGTTACGTAACAAACTTGATGTTTATAATACCGCTTTGTCTCTGGTTGACTCTTCTAAAACTGAAATTGAAGAGATGGAAAAAAATTTGAGTCAGCTTTCTGAAAAAATGCTGATGGTGGTTGCTATCAAATACGGTAAAGACAGCCGCGAATATGAGATGGCAGGTGGTGTTCGCAATAGCGATCGCATCCGTAAAATCAGATCGAGCCGCTTGAAAAATGTTGCAGAACAAGCATCAGATGAAAATGCTAAAACTGCATAGAAAGACTTAAAACAAAAGCCTTGAGCAACTTGTCTGGCAAATTGGGCGTTAGCACGCTAGCAAAATCAGCACTACAATAGCTAGCGTCCATCAAAAGCCAACTAATGCCGCAAAATAACCAAACTGCTGTCGAATTCCGCGATGTCACCTTTAGCCGCAATCATCGCCCTTTGGTGTCAAATCTCAATTTCACCATCCGCCAAGGAGAAGCACTGATATTACTTGGGCGCAGTGGTAGCGGCAAAACCACAACAATGAAGTTAATTAATCGCCTATTCACACCGACACAAGGTGAAGTTTTATTTGATGGCATTCCCACAACTCAATGGGATGAAATTAAACTGCGACGAAAAATTGGTTACGTCATTCAAGAAATTGGTTTATTTCCCCATTTCACTGTAGAACGTAATGTGGGTTTAGTCCCAGCTTTAGAAGGTTGGCAATCTAAACAAATAAAAACGCGGGTTTATGAATTGCTGCAATTAGTGGGTTTAGAACCAGCACAATTCGCAGGGCGTTACCCGCACGAACTTTCGGGAGGACAAAAGCAAAGAATAGGTGTAGCCAGGGCTTTAGCAGCAGATCCGCCTGTGCTGTTGATGGATGAACCCTTTGGCGCACTCGATCCGATTACGCGCTTAGAACTGCAACAAGAGTTTCGGCGTTTGCAGCAAGAGTTAGGTAAGACAGTTGTGTTTGTTACCCACGATATTCAAGAAGCCTTTGTTTTAGCATCAAGAATTGGTTTAATGTATGGGGGAGAGTTGGTAGTATTGGAGGCGAAGGATGAATTTATGCGATCGCAACATCCAGAAAGCCTCGCTTTTCTCCAATGTCTGCGTTCCCTACAAGATACTTTATGAAAGATTTCTTCCTCGTTAAGTATGCTCCAGAAATTCTTCAGCATACTCTAGAACACTTATTTTTGGTAGGAATTGCAATTGGAATTGCCATACTTGTAGGTATTCCATTAGGTATTTTAATTACACGCAAAACCTATCTCCGCCAATCAATTCTCGGTATAGCAAATATTTTTCAAACTATTCCTAGTTTGGCGCTATTTGGCTTACTCATTCCTGTTCCGATAATTGGCGGAATTGGCGCAGTCCCAGCAATTGTTGCTCTAACTGTATATTCCTTGCTGCCGATAATTCGTAACACTTACACAGGGATTACTGGCGTAGATCCAGCGATTCGAGAAGCTGGGAGAGGGATGGGAATGACAGATAGACAATTGTTATTGCAAGTTGAGATTCCCTTGGCATTGGGAGTAATTTTGGCAGGGGTAAGAGTAGCAGCAGTGATTGCCATAGGTATTGCAACTATTGCAGCAGCAATTGGTGCTGGTGGTTTGGGAGTATTTATTTTTCGTGGGATATCAGTAGTGAACAATCAGTTAATTTTAGCTGGTGCAGTTCCGGCAGCGGGAATTGCATTATTAACTGACTTCGCAATTGGCTGGATGGAGAATAAATTAAAAGTTAAGTAATGAAAAAATTTTTGGCACTTTGCTTTTTAAATTTTGCTGTATTATTTTTAATCGCTGGCTGTACGCCGAATTTAAATAGTAGTAGCAATGATGCTAATATTATCGTTGCTTCTAAAGGTTTTACCGAACAAGATGTTTTAGCTGAACTTTTAGCACAGCAAATCGAGGCAACAACTAATTTAAAAGTATCTCGTCGTACTCTAGGTGGTTCTTTTGTTTGCCATAATGCTATTACTGCTGGTCAAATCGATGCTTATATTGAGTATACAGGCACAGCTTTGACTGCAATTTTAAAGGAAAAACCAATTAATGGCTCCAAAGAAGTTTATGAAAAAATAAAACAAACATACGCCCGGCAATTCAATTTGGAAGTGATGCCAAACTTGGGTTTTGAAAACACTTTTGCAATGATTATCCGAGGTGAAGATGCCAAGCGCAACAATATTCAAACTCTCTCCCAAGCTAGTCAATATACACCGCAGTGGCGTGCGGGTTTCGGTTACGAATTTGTAGAACGGGAAGATGGTTTTCCAGGATTAGCTAAAACTTACAATTTACGTTTTGCTAAACCACCCCAAATTATGGATTTGGGTTTGATATATCGTGCTTTGATTCAAAAACAGGTGGATGTGGTGGCGGGTAATTCCACTGATGGGCAGATTGCTCGCTTGGGTTTAGTTGTCTTAAAAGATGATAAACAGTATTTTCCACCTTACGAAACTGTGCCAATCGTCCGTCAAGAAACATTGAAAAAATATCCCGAATTAAGAAAAGCGATCGCTTCACTTGCTGGAAAGATTTCAGCAGATGAAATGCAACAATTAAACTATTTAGTTGAAGGAGAATTACGTGATATTAAAGATGTTGTCCGGGAGTTTCTGAAATTGAAAGGATTAGGTTCATCTCAAGGATAGACAAGATGGGTAATAGTCTATACCATTTTCCAACTACTAGATATAGCAGTGCAACCTTATACTAAGGGCACGGCACTGCCGTGCCCCTACGGATGTACCTCGCGTAAACGAGAAACGCCATAGACCCCTTTGCTTTTCACATCGGATTATAAAGATAAAGATATATGTTTTCTGAAGTTAAAAAATGTCTTGTGTTGGCTGTACCTTTAGCAGCAGCACAACTGGCTCAATCTGCAACTGCTTTTGTAGATACGGTCATGATGGGCTGGTTGGGAAGCCAAACAATTGCATCTGGAGGTTTGGGAGCTGTTATCTTTAGTTTTTGTCTGCTGATTGCTAATGGTATTGTTTCTGCTGTCAGCCCCTTAGCTGCCCAAGCATACGGAGCGGGAAATACAGAAAAAGTTGGCACAATTGTCCGGCTTGGATTAGGCATATCTCTGATACTAGGAATGCCAATTACATTGCTGCTTTACAATGCAGGTGCTTTACTACTGCTACTAGGGCAGGATGCTAATACAGTAGCATTAGCAGAGATTTATTTAAGAGCGATCGCACTGGGTTTTATTCCTGGTTTGGGCTTTGGGGTACTTAAAAGCTTTCTTTCGGCTCTTTTGCGGCCGCAGTTAATTATGGTGACTGTAGTTTTGGGTACTCTGCTCAACATCACAGGTAACTATGTGCTGATGTTTGGCAAGTTGGGATTTCCTGCGCTGGGTTTAGCTGGTATCGGTTGGGCAAGCACGCTCTCACTTTGGGCAATGTTTGTTGCTTTGACAGTTTATGTCTGTAATCAGCGTGAATTTGCAGTCTACGGTATTTTTCGACCTTTGTCTAACGAAGCTTTTTCTTTAGAGTATCGCCGGATCATTGGCGAGATTTTTCACGTTGGATTACCCATCGGCGGACTGATTGCAGTAGAGGCTGGACTGTTCACCGTTGTTACTTTTTTAATCGGACAGTTGGGAACAAATGCCCTTGCTGCTCATCAAATAGCTTCACAAACAATTTCTATATCATTCCAGATTGCGCTGGGTATTTCTCTAGCAACAACAGTACGGGTTGGGCAGTTAGCCGGACAGGATGACCTAATCGCTACTCGTCGGGCTGGATATGTAGGCATTGCCATTGCAGGTTTGTCTATGGGTGTAGCAGGCATTGTATTTTGGTTAGTGCCAAAGTCGATTATTTCCCTTTACATTGACACCAGCAATCAGAATAATGCAGATGTGGTTGCCCTGGCGGTGAAATTGCTGGGAGTGGCGGCGATTTTTCAAATAGTTGATGGTGTGCAAGTGACTGCGGCCGGAGCATTACGCGGACTAAAAGACACTCGAATTCCGATGTTAATTGGTATTTTTGCTTATTGGTGTGTTGGTTTATTAACTGGTTATGGTTTCGGGATCTGGTCAGGATATGGAGCCATTGGTCTTTGGTGGGGATTGGCTATTGGTTTAGCGATCGCTGCAATAATCCTTACTTGGCGGTTTAGTACTAAAAAAACTAAATCATTTATAGAAATAAATTAACCGCAGAGAGAAGATTTGGAGATTTTTATCAAAGTCGTTGTAGATCCTCCTTAAAAAGGAGGACTTTGAGAAGTATTTGCCCCCCTAAAAAAGGGGGGTTGGGGGGATCAAAAGCCTGCGGGGCAACTCTATAAGAAAATTCAGAATATTTATTTGGAAGTACCTAAGCTGGATTAAAAGTATTTATACCCATAAACATAGAAGCAAAAAATGCAAGACGTACTCTTAACATCAAAGTTAAGATTACGATTAAGAGTAGGTGTCTGCTAAAACCTACCCGCTTTACCTGAGTTTTTATACAGACATCCCTTTTTTTCGGAGTTTTTTATGAAAAATATATTACAAGCCTCCATCTGTGAAGCCCAGAATTCACATCAGAGCTATAGTATTCCGTCTTACAATAGGCTGCTTTTGGTCGTGAAGGATTTGGCTTGTGTAAGGACTATTGAGGAAATTATTGAGATTGTGCGTTTAGCTGCTCGCGATCTAACTAATGCTGATGGAGTAACTTTTGTACTGCGGGATGGTGAATGTTGCCACTATGTCGATGAAAACGCCATCGGGCCACTTTGGAAAGGTATGCGTTTTCCGATCAAGTCTTGCATCTCCGGTTGGGCAATGCTCAATAAACAAGCAGCCGTGATTGAGGACATTTATCAGGATGCGCGAATTCCTCTTGACGCTTATAAAGTAACTTTTGTCAAGAGTTTAGTGATGGTTCCCATACGGATTTCTGATCCACTCGGTGCGATCGGAGCCTACTGGAGTACACCACACCGAGCCACGCCCGAAGAGATAGAATTGCTTGAGACTTTGACTGACACTACAGCAGTGGCGATCGCAAATGTTCAACTTTTTCAGAAACTTACGAACCAAAACGCGCTTAAAGACAAATTCATTGCCATGCTAGCTCACGAGCTGAGGAATCCTGTTGCTCCCATCTCAAATGGGGTTCAGCTTCTCAAGTTGAAGCTAGGCGAGACTGGTGTAGTCGGAGAAACAGTTTTAAAAATGCAGCACCAGATTAAGCACCTCTCGAAATTGATTGATGAGTTACTTGATGTATCTTCCATTACCTATGGGAAGATTTCATTAAACCTTGAGAAGGTTAATCTGGTGGAATTGGTTCGCCAGAGTCTCAATGACCATGCACAAGCAATAAAGAAATCGAACCTTAACGTAGTACAAGACCTGCCAAACACGCCTCTGTGGGCTTATGTTGACCCGACACGATTCTTCCAAGTTTTTGGAAACCTTCTTGATAACGCCTTAAAGTTTTCCAAGCCAGATGGAATGATCTGGGTGGATCTCTCATTTATTCCAGGTGAAAATGGCTCAGGCAGTGTAGCAGCTTTATCTGTAAGAGACTCAGGCATAGGGATAGACCCGACAATCTTACCAGAACTATTCGAGCCGTTTACCCAGGCTGATCGCAGTTTAGACCGTTCGAGGGGCGGGTTAGGTTTGGGACTCTCGGTAGTAAAAAGTCTTGTCGAACTTCATGGTGGTAATGTTGAAGCCTCAAGTAGAGGGATCAATTTGGGAGCAGAATTCAAAGTCACTCTCCCTGCATCCGAAGAGATTACAGCTTGGCATAATGACCCAGAGATTATAGAAACGGCTAAAAAATCGTTGAAGATTTTAGTTATTGAAGATAACGAGGATTCAGCCATAACATTAAAAGCAGTGCTTGAGCATTTTGGGCATGAAGTTTCTATTGCTAACGATGGAATTTCAGGGGTAGAAACTGCGAGAGAGTTTGAGCCTCATGTGATTATTTGTGACATTGGACTTCCCGAAATGGATGGATTCGCCGTTGCACAGGAACTGAGTAAAGACTCCAAATTTACTCGCTCAATTCTAATTGCGCTTACTGGCTACGGTGGGCAAGAGGATAGGGAGCTTGCGCTTCAGTCTGGTTTTAAATGCCACTTAACCAAGCCTGTAGATTTTGAAGTGCTTACAGCAGAAATTGATCGATACTTTCTCGTGAGTGCGTAAGCATAGCTCATCGTAGACTCGCTTTTATCGTATTAAATCATCTTTTGCAGGCTCACCCGGATAAAAGCGATCGCTCAGAATTTACTCAAGTTAAATTAAACAACATTGATCAAAAAATCAGCAGTGATGATTTTGCCATTTCGATTGAACTGACCCCAAACTTTATATTTTCCTGATTGAGGAAAGCTAGTCATAAAATGAACCTGTCCAGCCGGGGTATTTTTTAATGCATGAGCATGGATATAATCTTCTGCTGTTAAAGAGGTTGACTTTCGCAGGATAACTAAATGTCCTTTTTCTCCCAAGTAAGGCTGTAAGTCTGTAAGCGATTGATTGTTAGAAGCTTCTTGTAATTTAAAGATTAAAGTGACTTCTTGACCTGCTTTAACAGTGGATTCAGAGAGAGCGAGATTGACTTTAGTATCATTAAAAATTTTAGTTCTGTCTAGGTTAATTTCTGGAGCAGCAATACTATTTCCAGGAACTTGCATTTTCAATACTGAAACTTGTTCTGTTTTACCAACAGGTTTATAATCACTAAAAAATGTGTAACCACCAGCTTGGGGAAAACTAGTTTTAACTTCAAACTGCCCATTATCTTTATATGTAGGATGAAGATGACTAAAAAATTTAAGATCATCACTGACAACAATTAAGTGCATGAGCTTTTCTTGGAAAGTGTCAAAATTTGGGATCGCCTTCCTATTTAAATCTTGAACCTCAATCAATATCGAAATATTTTTATTCTGGGTAATGTTGCTGGGAAGTTTGAGTCTTGCCTGAGTCAATGCTTTCTTCTCACCATGAATCGTGCCACTTGTTGAATGTTCTCTATGATGACTCTCAATGGTTGAACGCTCTTCATGCTGATGTGTACTAACAGATATTGCTTTCTTTTCATTAGGTAAGAATGAGCAACTTTGAGCTAGTACCAAAGTAGTAGCTAGAGCAATTATATTTAAAAATCGATTCATTGATTTAACTCCATTTTTTTAATAGATTAAGTTATTCAAAAGGCTCAAATTTATGAGCTTGGATTCTAGGAAGGAGAGTGACGGAGCGACATGATTGGATGTTATACCAATTCTGTATGAAGATGCGCTAAATCATATTTAAGTGCAAGAAGCAAGAAATAAAAACGAACCGCATCGACGCGGAGCGGCTTCCCGCAGGGTAGGACGCAAAGGACACGAAGAAAGAAGTTAAAAAGGTTTGGCGCAGCCTCACAAAGAAATGGTATTAGCAATAAAATTTGAACTCTGTTCAATTGTGCTTACTGGTAGTGAGGTTGAATCAAAATAATTTCTGATTGATAAATTTCTATCAATAGTTAGTCTTTAGGTAACTGTTGATATACTCTTAACAAACCTTAGATAGATAATACTCAACCTAGAATTAGCTTATATTCTCCATTTAGCGGGAGAGTCAAGAGGGGAAATCAAAAAAATCAGCTTATAAATAAACGCAGAAAAAATTCTGTTTACCAACTTTTGATGAACAGAACCTTTCAAAATGGAGACACACAGAATCAACTATCTGTTTATAGCAAATACCAATGTGATGAGAATATTAAAAACAGCCAAAACTAACTTATAGCCACCATGAAAATTTCAAGTTTTGACTTTTGCTAAAAATTTTTATTTTTATTTTATTCAACTTGACTGTTTTTAAGCTAAGGATGTGTGTATCTCTCACTAATTATGTTCAATAATTGGACAAATAGTTGAATAAGAATCATCAGGCTTAATTTCCCAACCAGAGAGCAACCCCGATAACTCTTGCCTCAAAATCAGTAATTGCTGAATTTGTTCATCAATAGCTTTTACCTTATCTTCTAGTTTAATTTTGATATGCTCACAAGGTAATTCCCCTTCATCATGAACATTTAAAAAATCTTTAATCTCTGATAAGCTTAATCCTAAGCTTTGAGCGCGTTTAATAAAGTGTAGTCGCTCCAAAATATCAGAGTTAAATAATCTAAATCCACCTTCCGTTCTTCCTGATGATTTGAGCAGGCCAAGTTCTTCATAGTAGCGAATAGTTTTAATGGGTACGCCGCTTTCTTTGGCAACTACACCAATTTGTTTTGCTTCTGCTTGGGCTAACATACTTACCAAACCCTCAGTGAGATATGATTACTGATCTTATACTAAACTCTCCATTTAACTGGAGAGTCAAGCATGAAAAGGATCATTCCATCAAGCTCATGAGACACTGATTTGAGTAGAAGCTTTTTCTTCACTACTGTCTGCGGCTTGGACTGCGATCGCACCACGAAACATATTCATACCGCAAGTGAAAGTATATTCACCTGTTGTTTCAGGGGTAAATTCCACAGTGGTGGCTTGATTAAGCGGTAAATCTGCGGCAATGTGAAAGTCTGGAATCAAAACTTGTTCTAAACAACTGCTGGGATCTTTGCGTTCAAATTTCAGTCGTACTGGTTTCCCGGCTTGCACTACAATTCGACTTGGCTCATATCCCCCATCAACGGTGACGGTTGCTTCCTGAATATTTCCACTTGTTGCAACTGCTTTCTGGGACTTGGGTTTACTCAGCAAGAACCACCAAATTTCTAAGCCAGTTAATCCCAATCCGCCGAGGGTGACGGCTACTTTGTTCCCTAATGGCTGCTCAATGCGTTGAAATTGATTGGTTTGGACTGTTGCAGATGAGTGCGCCTCATGGGAGTTTTGTGCAACTGCTTCACCAGATGCAATTCCGAATACAACTCCTAAACTGGCTATACTACCGATAAGTGCTGTTTTGTTCAACATTGAAAAACCTCCTACGTGAATCTGAGTAAGTTACCAGCTACACTAAAGTTCCTGAAATCGCTCCCAGCAGAAATCCAAATCCTGCTAAAGTTCCGAAAAATATCACTTGATTGAACATTGTTATTTCCTCTACCCAAGTGTTTTAGGTTGGAAGTTACGTAAACGCAACGCATTGGTAACTACAGAAACCGAACTAAATGCCATTGCTGCACCGGCGATGATCGGGTTCAGTAACCAACCAAAGATGGGAAAGAGAATCCCGGCGGCGATGGGAATACCAGCAACGTTGTAAATGAAAGCGAAGAATAGGTTTTGGCGAATATTGCGAATTGTGGCGCGGCTGAGTTGAATTGCTGTAACTATGCCTTGCAAATCGCCAGAGATCAAGGTGATGTCACTAGCGGCGATCGCCACATCTGTACCAGTACCAATTGCTATACCGACATCGGCTTGAGCTAAGGCTGGTGCATCATTGATCCCATCACCAACCATTGCGACGATTTTGCCTTCTGCTTGTAGTGCTTGCACTGTAGCAGCTTTTTGATCGGGGCGGACTTCTGCCAAAACCCTCTTGATACCAACTTCACGGGCGATACTTTCTGCGGTGCGACGGTTATCACCTGTGAGCATCACAACTTCTAAACCGAGTTTTTGCAATACTTTTACCGCTTGGGTGGAAGTGGGTTTAATAGCATCAGCAATCCCCATCAATCCTTTGATTTCGCCATCAACTACTAACCAAACTGCGGTTTTACCCAGGTATTCTAAGCGTTCTTTGTCTTGTTGCAAGGCTTGGGTGTTAATATTCAACTCCTCCATCCATCGTTGTGTACCAATTTGTACGAAACGGTTAGCAACGCTACCTTGTACACCACTACCTGCAACGGCTTCAAAATCTCTGACATCTGCTAAGGTTACTTCCTGAGATTGGGCGTATCGAACAACTGCTTCTGCCAATGGGTGTTCAGAATTGCGTTCTAAGGATGCTGCTAGTTGTATCAGCTTAATTTCGTTGCCGTTAAGTGTACCGTTAACTGTGAGAAAATCTGTAACTGTCGGTTTACCTTGGGTAATTGTGCCGGTTTTATCCAAAACAATTGTTTGAATCTGATGTGCTAGTTCTAAGCTTTCGGCTCCTTTAATTAAAATGCCGTTTTCTGCACCTTTACCTGTTCCTACCATCACAGAGGTTGGTGTGGCTAAACCCAACGCACAAGGACAAGCGACAATTAACACCCCGACTGTGGTAATCAACGCTAGGGTGACATTGCCCATGATGTTGTACCAAATAATAAAGGTAAAGATAGCGATCGCAATTACCGCCGGCACAAACCACCCTGTAACTTGGTCTGCTAGTCTTTGAATGGGAGCTTTTGAGCCTTGAGCCTGTTGCACTAGTTGGACAATCTGCGCCAGTACAGTGTCTTTACCAACTCTTGTCGCCCGAAACTTAAAACTTCCAGTTTTGTTGATGGTTGCTCCGATAACTTCATCCCCTGGTTGCTTTTTCACTGCTACACTTTCGCCAGTCACCATTGCTTCATCAACTGTGGATGTCCCATCAACTACTTCGCCATCAACCGGAATTTTCTCCCCAGGACGAACCAACACTACATCGCTAATTTGTACTTGTTCAATGGGTACATCTACTTCTCGCCCGTTGCGAATTAACCGTGCTGTTTTCGCCTGCAAACCAATCAGCTTGCGGATAGCTTCTGAAGTTTGCCCTTTGGCGCGATTTTCAAACAGCCGCCCTAATAGAACCAAGGTAATTACAATCGCCGCAGTTTCATAATACACATCTGGCATTAATCCCTGAGCAATGAAAAAGCCAGGAAATAAAGTGGCAAATAGTGAATAGAAATATGCTGCGCTTGTACCCAAAGCTATTAAAGTATCCATTGTCGCAGCATGGCGTTTGAAAGCTTTCCAAGTATTAACGTAAAAAGAGTAACCGCACCAGAACTGTACAGGAGTAGTAAGGACTAATTGCAGCCAAGGGTTATGCAGCCACATTGGAATCAAAGGTAGGTGTAACCCTGTCATCATTGGTAGTGAGCCAATCACCAGCACAGTGCCAATGATGCCCCCTACCGTCACCTTTCGCACCAAATCACGGGATTCTTTCTGGCGATATCTTTTTTCTTCATCATCTTCCCCAGCCATCAAGTTTTGTTCTTGGAGGGGATGGGCAGAATAACCTGCTGCATCTACCGCATCTTGGATGGCTTGTAAATCTGTTGTTCTGGGGTCATAATCAACTGTTGCCTGTTCTGCCCCAAAATTCACACTACATTCATTCACACCTGGGACAGAACTGATAGCATCTTCAATACTTCTGGCACAGGAAGCGCAACTCATACCTCGCAGCTTAAGTGTGGCATTCTCCATTTTAAGCCTCCAATTATCAAGTCGTGTTCAAGACTGATTTCATCTTGAATCCTCCAGTAAACTGGAGTGTCAAGAGGGTAGAGGAAAAAAATTGGAATTAGCTAAAAAGTCACCACACTACGAATTGATTCGCCTTTGTGCATCAATTCAAAAGCATCATTAATTTGCTCAATGGGCATTACATGGGTAATCAAATCATCAATGTTTATCTTACCTTCCATATACCAATCAACAATTTTTGGCACATCTGTACGCCCTCTAGCACCACCAAATGCCGAACCTTTCCAAACGCGTCCAGTTACTAGTTGAAAAGGACGAGTACTGATTTCCTGTCCAGCACCAGCAACACCAATAATTACACTAACGCCCCAACCTTTGTGGCAGCATTCTAATGCTTGACGCATAATTTTGACATTACCGATACATTCAAAACTGTAATCAGCACCGCCTTTTGTTAAATCAACTAGATAAGGAACTAAATCACCCTCTATTTCTTGGGGATTGACAAAGTGCGTCATACCAAACTTTTCCGCCAAAGTGCGTTTGCTGGGATTAATATCCACCCCGACAATCATATTGGCTCCTACCATCCGGGCCGCTTGGATAACATTTAAGCCAATACCACCCAAGCCGAAAACCACAACATTTGCTCCCGGTTCCACCTTGGCAGTATTGATGACTGCACCAACACCAGTAGTCACACCACAGCCAATGTAACAAACCTTATCAAATGGAGCGTCTTGCCGAATTTTTGCCAGAGCGATTTCTGGCAGCACCGTATAGTTGGCAAAAGTGGATGTACCCATATAATGATGAATCATCTGTCCATCAATGCTAAAGCGACTAGTGCCATCGGGCATGACACCGCGTCCCTGAGTTAAGCGAATGGCTTGACAAAGATTAGTTTTGAAGCTCAAACAATATTCGCACTGACGACATTCGGGAGTATATAAAGGAATTACATGATCTCCTGGTTTGAGACTGGTGACACCAGCGCCTACCTCCACTACCACACCAGCGCCTTCATGTCCCAAAATTGCCGGAAACAAACCTTCGGGATCGTCACCAGATAGGGTAAAGGCATCGGTATGGCAAACGCCACTGGCTTTCACCTCAACTAACACTTCGCCAGCTTTTGGCCCCGATAGTTGAACGGTTTCAATCGTCAACGGCTTACCTGCGCTGTAAGCTACTGCTGCTTTAACTTGCAACATCAGCCCTCCTATATAGTTATTTGACTTTTCCCCAGTGCTGCAACACAGGGATTATTTCACTTAAACATATTGAGCGCATGATACACTTTTGTATCACTTCATCGTATCTACTAAGGACGATCGCCCCTATAACGATAAATATTATCTTTGTTAAAATATCATTCTCTAGCTAGATTGGTTAAAGGCGGTAACAGTTGTTTTGCCAACAATCTAAACTTGATGTCAGCAGCAACCCCCAAATAATTTGTCCACCTCTCAATTAATACATTTTGTCACAGCTTATGAACCCTGCCCTAACTCAAATTGGCGCTCAAATGTCCAACCTGACTGGCGTAAGAGCAATCATGAAGGATATTATCGAGACATTACGAGCGGGTACAGGGCAACAGTTTATTAATTTGAGTGCTGGTAATCCGTTGATTTTGCCAGAGGTAGAGCAATTATGGCGGGATTGTACTGCACAGCTTTTAGCTAGCCCTGAATATGGTGAGGTAGTTTGTCGCTACGGCTCAAGTCAGGGTTATGCACCATTAATTGAAGCGATCGCCAACGACTTTAACAAACGCTACGGGTTAAACTTAACCGAACGCAATATCCTCATTACCGCCGGCAGTCAAACCCTCTACTTCTACGCTGCTAATACTTTCGGTGGTTACACTCCTAGCGGCGAGTTAAAACAAATCGTTTTGCCCCTCAGTCCTGACTACACAGGTTACGGCGGTGTTTGCTTAGTTCCAAAAGCCTTAGTCGCCTACAAACCGACTCTTGATATTGATGCAGCCGCCCATCGATTTAAATATCGCCCCGACTTCAGCCAACTTACGATTACAGAAAATACGGGTTGTGTTCTCTTCTCTCGCCCTTGTAATCCCACTGGTAATGTTCTCACTGATGATGAGGTGAAAAAAATTGCTGCCCTGGCTGCGCCTTACAATCTGCCGGTGTTAATTGACTCGGCTTATGCGCCTCCCTTCCCGGCATTGAACTTTACCGAAATGACACCAGTGTTTGGCGATAACATCCTCCACTGCATGAGTTTATCAAAAGCGGGATTACCAGGAGAAAGGGTTGGTATTGCCATTGGGGATGAAAAGTGGATTGAAGCGCTGGAGTGTTTCCAGGCAAATATTAGTCTCCATTCTTCACGTTACGGCCAAGCGATCGCAGCTCTTGCAATCAACTCTGGCGCTTTAGTGGAAATTTCTCACAGTGTCATTCGTCCCTTTTACCAAAATAAATTTACCGTTTTAGAAACTAGCTTAGAACAAGCGATGCCCAAAGATTTACCTTGGTTCCTGCATCGCGGTGAAGGAGCAATTTTTGCTTGGTTGTGGTTACAGGATTTACCCATCAGTGATTGGGAATTTTACCAGCAACTTAAGCAAGTAGGTGTGATTATTGTCCCTGGAAGTACCTTCTTCCCCGGTTTAGAGGAAGAGTGGGCCCACAAACACCAATGCTTCCGCATCAGCCTCACAGGCAGCGATGAGGAGATAGCCACTGCTATGCAACGTTTAGCAAAAGTGGCTGAAGAAACTTATAAAGGTGCGGCGGTGACTGCCTAGTACCGCAAGGCGGAATTAAAAATTAAAAATTAAAAATTAAAAATGAATACAGCGTAAGTATTTCATTGATTTGGAATGGTGAGGCAGTCCGGTTTTCTCCCAAGGGGAGACGCCAAAGGCGATGGGGGTTCCCCCTATGAGTAATACCATTTCACAAAAAATCTGATACAGATGTAAGTAGGTCGGCGTAAATAATTATTGTTGCAATAAGGCAGGGAGCAGGGGGAGAAAGAGTTTGAGCCTTATTTACTTTTGTTTATATAGTTTGATTTTATTGCACCGACTTACTTAAACCTTGAAAGCATCACTGTATCTAAGTTTTTTAATTGCGAATTGCGAATTGCGAATTGCGAATTGGTATAACTGCCGTTGGCGCAGCGTTAGCGAGTCATCGAGCGTCAGGGGTGGTTTATTTCCGCCGTTTTGTACTAGTAGGAAAAATGGAAATGAAACACGAAGAAGCTAATAAAGAGATCGGAGGCAAAGGGGTAGAGAGGCAGAGGGGCAAGAGAGTAAAAGGAAATTCAAAAATTCAAAATGTCCAATCTCCAGTCCCTAATCCCCAGCCCGTAGTTCCCACTCCCCAATCTCCAGTACCCAATCTCGACGATTGGCTAGAAATTGGTAAGATTGTTGCCCCTCAAGGGTTATCTGGGGAATTACGCGTTTATCCTGTATCTGACTTCCCTGAAAGATTTGAGGTACCAGGGAAACGTTGGTTATTGCGTTCAGGTGACACAGAACCACAACCAATCGAATTATTGGCAGGACGTTATGTTACTAACAAAAACTTGTATGTGATCAAATTAGCTGGCGTGGAACATTGCGATCAGGCCGAGGCGTTGCGCGGTTGTAAGTTAATGGTACCAGCAAGCGATCGCCCCCAATTAGATGAAGATGAATATCATGTCCTCGATTTGATAGGCTTAGAAGTCTTCATGCAAGCATCTGGCGAACTCGTTGGTACGGTGGTAGATATCATCCCCGCCGGAAATGATTTGTTAGAAGTAAAGTTCCATGAATCATTTGCTACTGACAAAAAGCAACAGACTGTTTTGATTCCATTTGTGGAAGCGATCGCACCAGTCGTAGACTTGAAATCTCATCGTATTGAAATTACCCCGCCGCCTGGATTATTGGAAATTAATAATTAGCTCATTGCTGTCAACAATCTTGGCGATACATTAGAGGCGATCGCTTTATTTAGCTGATACGAGCCGTACCATTGCTGAGTGCATAGTAGTCAACCGTCGGACAATCTGATCAATCTCTAAATCTAATATGCTGTAATCAATGACTGCTTGACGAATAGGTGTATGTCCTTGATTGACAGCTAGCTCTTGTATACGCGCCGTACGTAGCGCTTGCAGGTGCGGTTGAATTTTTTGCAACGTTTCTTCTAAGTCAGGTAAAGGCGGTGGTATAACTTCCTGCTGTACTGAATCAGCTAACTGCTGTAACAGTAATGAAACTTGGCGAACAAAGGTTTCTAATTCTGGGAGTGGTACAGTTCCTCGAAAATACTCGAGATGTACAGCCAAAACTGTCACGGCATTAGTAAAACGTCCCATGTATACCAACAGTGTCATTACTGGTTCCACTATTCCTTTCTGCATCTGCGGTTCGCGCAGCAATCCTTGGAAAGAGGCTTGGGCATTACCAATTGCCAGCCCAGTTTGTCGGCGTTGACTGATAATCGTAGAGTCTTGCTCCTTTGTTCCTTGGTAAACAGCCATTACATCCCTAAAGTATTTGTGGGATTCTCGCAGCGCAGTGGCAAGTTGAGTGGGTAAGCGATCGCGTTCCCGATTTGGCAATACAAAATAATGACTCGCAAAAGCTAGTCCCGCGCCAATTAATGTATTCAACACGCGAAAGCCAGCAAATTCCCAACCAATCGGATGACCAATATCGATAATTAGTAAGACAAATATTGATAAGAAAATCACTGAATAAGCATAGTTGAAACTAATCAGGGAAATCCCACAAAAGACTGTCAGCACAATGATTATGTCTAACACAGGCTTACTTGTGATGGTTGCAACTATGACAGCTGCTAACACAGCTCCCAAGATAGTCCCGCCAACTCGCTGGAAGAAACGTTGGAAAGTTGCACCAAAGTTAGGTTTGAGGACTAAAATGCTTGTCAGTGTCACCCAATAGCCCATTGGTAAATTGGTAATGCTATACAAAATTACACCTATTGCTAGAGTCACAGCAATGCGGAGAGCATGGCGAAAGATTGCTGAGTCTAAAGTAAGGTTTTCTTTGAGTAAATCTAAGAGCGATCGCTGTTTATCTTCAACTACAAGAAGTGTATCTACATCTCGCCCACTCATTTTGCTGCGATCTATTAGAGATTTAGCTGTCTGAGCCATGTATTGCAATTGCTTCATCAGCTTTTCTATCATCAGCACCAAGTTAGTGAGAGCAACGAGAGTTGTGTAGTCTGTCTCACTCCCAGCAATTGCTTTTCTTTGCAGATTTTCTTGTTCTTTCAGTGCCTCATAGATGCGGTTGAGATTTCCCAGATCGATGCTGGTAGGCTTGCCAGATATGGCTTTCGCTATGGCTCGAAGAATCACTGATATTTGTTCGAGTGCATCGTCTACTAATTGCTGGACTGCGTGATATTGCTGATGTTGAAAGTGAGTTTCTAGTAACTCTGTTAAGGCAATAACTGAACCAAGCAAGCGATCGCCATCCTGAATTAGTACCAACAATTGTTCATCCATCCAACTCCGAGCCGGCTTTCCAATTCGTGCAGTACCTAAAGTAGTGCGTGCTGTCTCTAACGCCTTTCTAATTTCGAGAATATTTTCAGGTTTTGCCACTTTACCGAGAAATGCCTGAATGTAGTTAGCGATCGCACTGAAGCAGCCAGCCAAAGCTATCCGTAGGGGGTCATAAGGTCTAAAAGGCCACATTACTAACGAGAGTAACATTGCCCATCCGCCTGCAATAAGACATAGCAGCGATCGCATGAGTGCGGCTTCCAAGTTTCCTGGCTGTGCGATCGTGGAGATAAATGATATCCCTACCACTAGACCGACATTTGCGCCAGCATTACCGTACATGGATGCAAAACCTGAAGCAAGACCCCAGAGAAATGTCAGCACCACAGTTAGCACTGGAACTTTAGCAACTACAGTAGCCACAAACATTGAAACAGCCATTCCCAAAGTAGCCGCCGTCATTGCCTTAGCTTTTATCTGGTAAGGGCCACCAACATTTGCTAAGTTGACAAAGTAAGCCATTAAACCGATAAATAATCCGCTTTCTCTCTGGTTGATCAGTTGACCGATTAGCATGGGAACCCCCAATCCTAACGCTGCTCGCAAGCCGTTGGATATTGCTGGTTTTCCTGGCTGTGACTGGATCAGAAATTTCAGAAAATTACTTCGATTCAATTGCATTGTTTTTGTTAAAAAATTTGAATAATTTGAAGTTTTTAGTTAAATAGAGAGGCGGGTTTTCTGCGCCTTTTTTTGATCCTGGTATGGCAAGCGATAAGATTAAAAATAAATTCATGCTGTGTTTATGGCAACCCAACTCAGTGAAGCCAAATCCCAAACTGAACTGGTAATTTCTTGGGAAGCCTTACCCAAGGATTTTAAACTAGAGGATGAACCAGTGGAGAACACAGGTCAGCCACTTCTGGCTGGTGCTTTGCGTGAAAGCTTAGAAATCAGTGGATTCATCCAACCCCAGATGTTGATAGCTTCAAACTTTGGTCTTTGTGCGACAGTCAACGGCCAATTTATTGCCAAAGCACCTGACTGGGTTTACGTGCCGTCGGTTAATCAAGTTGTGGGTAATCGCAAAAGTTATACACCCAATTTAGAAGGGGATATCCCAGCGATCACCATCGAATTTTTATCCGATAGTGAGGGTGGAGAATATTCGGTCAAGCGAGCTTATCCACCAGGAAAATGGTTTTTCTACGAGCAAATTTTGCAAATTCCCATCTACGTAATTTTTGAACCAGATGGCGGTTTATTAGAATTCTATCAACTGGAAAATAAACGCTATGAGTTAAAGCAACCCGACGAAAATGGCCGCCATTGGATTGATGTAATGGGCTTATTTTTGGGAACTTGGCAAGGAACAAAAGAAGGGCGAAGTGGTTATTGGTTGCGCTGGTGGGATCAAGCTGGTAATTTATTACCGTGGGCTGTGGAACAGATTGAACAAGAACGCCAACGCGCTGAACAAGAACGCCAACGCGCTGAACAAGAACGTCAGCAAAAAGAACGGCTGATTGCTTATTTACAATCTCAGGGTATTGACCCGAATAATTTGTCCTAATAAATAACTTTACTAATTATGGGCTGTTGCGAAATACCCGTAAGGGAAAGAAACAAAAACCTAAATTGTAAAGTTTAGGAATCTCCGCCGTTTACGGCGGGGAGGATGTCAAATTGTACGGTATAGTATTTCGCCAGCCTTTGGCACAAGCAAGATACCTTCATCCTCGCGGTTAGCCCATTCAGAGGGTCTAATGGTAGCCGGATCACGATAGTTCAAGTTATGAGCAGCACACCGTTCAGCAGAAATGCCAGTAGCTAGAGTCACACGAATCCGCGCTTGTTCCCCTTTTATGGGATCAAATGTACCCATACCTTTTAAATGAGTACTATGGGCCAGCACTCCACCGGGATACTCTTGAAATTTATCCCACTGTTTGAGGAAGTAATCCCGCACATGATAACCAATTTGGGCTAGGATTTCGCCATGTGTATAGCTAAACTCGGTAATGTGAGGGGCGTATATAATTACTTCGCCTCCGTCGGCCACTACTGGCTCTAGCTTGTACATTCCTTTAGCTGCTGTCCAAATGTCGTCATACATTTGGGGCATTACTGAAAGCACTTGTTTAAAAGGCTTATCTACATATTTAATATGCAGTTTGACCGATAATTTTGCAGCAGCTTCCCAGGCTGACTCTGGTTGATCTATGTAAAGTCCAGCTAGTTCATTCGTTTTGGGTGCAACCACCATCGCCAAGCAAAGTTTCGGGATAGAAATCAGGTTAGCGGCTCGGTTAATTAAGCGTCGAACTGGTGTTATTCCCGGTGTACCAATAATTTCATAACAGGTGATTAATGCACCTAACCAATGTGATATATCAATTACTTCCTGACCACCAATGCCGGGAAAAAAATATTTATTTCCACCAGAGAAACCAACAACTTCGTGCGGAAAAACTGGGCCGCAAATCATTATTAAATCGTATTCTGTTACCAGTTTGTTTACACTGACTTCAACTGCCTGATGTAGCATTCCCCGGCTGATATCTGCTATTTCATCTGCCGAAATTACTCCACAAGAAATAAATGTATCCGGCTCATTCCAAAGGTGGTTAAATATCTGAACTTTTTTAAAGATTGTCTCTCGCTCCTCCTGTGTCACCCCCACCAAGCGATTGATTTGTTCTTGACTCATGAAATTATGTGTACCGAGAGCGATCAAAAAATCTAGAGCCGCTACCCTTTTACCCAACTCCTGATGAAGTAATCGAAACATTTGAGGGATGGGAGCAGTACGAGTGCCATCTGGAATTAATACTAAAATACGCTGTCCATCCAAGTTAGGATCTGCCAAAGCTTGATGAACTAGCTCGGAAACTTGCTGATCTGAAAGTGTCCCGTTAGTTACAGCCAGTGAATACATGATTAAACTCCACTGTAAATACTAAACCCACCGTCTACAGGTACAACTACTCCGTTGACGAAACTAGAACCAGAACTGCATAACCAGATTAAGGTGCTGAGTAATTCATCCGGTTTTCCAAAACGTCCGGCGGGGGTATGCTCGATAATTTTTTGCCCGCGAACGGTTAAGCTGCCATCTGTGTTTAGGAGTAAATCTCGATTTTGTTCCCCAATAAAGAAACCTGGTGCGATCGCATTTACTCGCATTCCATCTCCATACTTTTGGGCGAGTTCGACGGCTAACCAGCGAGTAAAGTTATCTATCCCGGCTTTAGCAGCTGAGTAGCCAACCACACGGCTGATCACCCGAATTGCAGACATAGAAGAAATGTTGACAATACAACCATAGGGCTGATTTTTTTCTATCATTGCTTTACCAAAAACTTGGCTGGGTAGTAGAGTACCGAGTAAGTTTAAGCTAACTACTTCCTCAAAAGCCGCGTGTGGCATATCAAAAATAGTTGCATCAGAAGTAATTGTGGCAGCCGGAATATTACCGCCTGCCATGTTTACCAAAATGTCTATTTGACCCCAACGTTGTATAATTACATCCCTGGCTATTTCTAACTGGGAGCGATCGCTAACATCTGCCAGCACAGCTATGCTTTCTCCACCGTTAGCAGTAATATCAGCTACTACTGCACCCGCCCGTGCTTCATTGCGACCCAAAACCACGACTCGCGCTCCAGCAAGGGCCAAACCCCGTGCCATAGCTCCACCAAGCACACCAGAACCGCCTGTGACTACTACTACCTGTTCTTTTAGGCTAAAAAGTTTATTTAAAATCCAGTCTGGCATAAATGATTTCCCTGGTTATTTCAATTTGTAATTAAAAAAGTTGATATTTAAACGCATAGGCGCTTCTCTACCAGACGCTACGCGAACACCTTCTTGCAGGGTAAGAGCGCAGAGGTACGCAGAGAGAAAAAAAGATTTTACGAGTGACTTTGAAATGGCTAGTCCTAATAGCTTGATTTGGGAAAATTGGTATTAGTCCAGTTTGTAAGCACTCTTAGCGAGGTCGTAAGCTAAAGCGCGGGCCATATCATACCCTTCCTCTTCCTCAACTAATTCTCGCGTTACCAATCCGGCTAACCAATTACAAGCTACTCGCCGCCAGACTGTATGACGAGCCGGAATAGAAACGAAAGCGCGGGTATCATCATTAAATCCGGCAGTGTTATAAAGTCCAGCAGTTTCCATTACCTGATTGAAGTAGCGTTCCATGCCATTTACGCTGTCATGAAACCACCAAGGCGGTCCGAGCAATACAGTGGGATAATGACCGGCTAGCGGAGCCAATTCTCGGCTGTAAGTGCTTTCATCCATGCCAAAAAGAATTAAACTAAAGCGCTTGTCATTACCGTAAGCTGACAACAACGGACGCAGATTTTGAGTCCATTCTATTTTCAACGGAATATCAGCACCTTTATCAGATCCAAATCTCTCAAAGAAAGCTGAGTTGTGGTTACGCATAACACCACAATGCATTTGCATCACCAAGCCATCTTCTACACTCATCCGAGCCATTTCCATGAACATATGACCGGTAAAATGCTCTACATCTCCTGGATTCAGCTTGCCGATTAATGCTCTAGAAAAGATAGCTTCTGCTTCGTGGTCAGAAAGGCGTGTAGTATAAGGTGTAGCTGCACTTTGATCCGTAGCGGTTGCGCCCATTTTTTTGAAAAAAGCCCGACGTTCTTCTAAAGCTTGTACAAAAGTGGCGTAAGTGCTAATTTCTCTACCTACAGCGCTTTCCAATTTAGTAATATTTTCGCGCCAACTAGGAGCATCTAGGTTAACTACTGCATCTGGTCGAAAAGTTGGTCTGATTTGAGTAAAACCTTCTTCGTGGAGCGATCGCTGACTCTCTAGGCTATCACTAGCTGCATCGGTAGTACAAAGCACTTCGATGTTAAAGCGTTTAAATAAAGCACGAGGGGAAAACTCAGGCAAAGCTAACAGACGTTCTAGGCAATCATAGATATGTCCGGCATTGCGAGAGTTTAAAGGTTCATCTACGCCAAAGACATTGGTTAGTTCGTCTTTGAGCCACAACCCGGACGGAGTACCTCGAAATAGATAAAAATGTTCGGCGAACAATTGCCAGATTTTGCGATGGTCTGTTTCTGTTGGTGCATCACTAGTAGGTATGCCTAAAGCTTGCAGAGGCACGCCCCGACTATAGAGCATTCGCAAAAGGTAGTGATCAGGGATAATAAATAATTCAGTCGGTGAACCAAAACGGGCTGCGGGATTAGCTAACAAGGCTGGATCTACGTGCCCGTGTGGACAGACCAGAGGTAGCGCAGATATGCTGTCAAAAAATTGATGAGCTAGCCGTCTTTGAACTGGTTCTGGAGAAAAGCAGCGATCGGGAGATAAACTTGGTTTTTTGGTTAACATAATTTTTGTTTGCTTAAAATTTTTAGTATTGCTGAGTGAAAATATGAATTTGCCTCATGCAGAGAGTAAGAATTTCTAATTTTTTCAATTCAGTTTGACTACCCAAGCCTCAGCCTCAAAACCAATGAACCAACAGATAAAAGTTTAGGGTGGAGTTATCAAGAAAGGCAGAGGGCAGGAGGTAGGAGACAGAAGGGAATTCTGATAGCGCAGCGTATACCCTTCGGGATGCTTCGCTTAGAGCGAGTATTCGAGCGTCTTCCTTTCCTCTGCTACGACCGGAGTCCGTAAGGGTTTAAGACCCCCACCAAATTTTCAATTTGGTGGCCCCAATTAAGTACGGTGTTGAATCCCCTTCTAAATTCAACCTTCTGCCTTCTGCCCTCTGCCTCCTGCCTTCTTCAATGACGGTAGATATGGTTTAAGATGACTTTCTTAATGCTGCACTACTGCTACGCTGTAATAGAGAAGGAGATAAAACGCGGTTTTCTACAGTTTTTTCTTCTAATAAATCGAGTAACATTTGCATGGCATAGCCACCAATTTCTAGCATTGGCTGGCTAACTGTCGTAAGTGCAGGCGTAACGTAACAGCCCAAAGCAATACCATCAAATCCAACCAAGCTTAAACTTCGTGGTACTAAAATACCTAGTTCTTGGCAGGCTAACAAAGCCCCAATCGCCACCATATCGTTGTAACAAAAGATGCCTGTTACCTCAGCAGCCAATAGTTTAGATAGCATCTGTTGCCCAGTCGTAACATCGCTGGTTCTGGTATTCTCTTGATCACTAATTGCAACCCAATCAGGATTTTGTGGTAAACCAGCTTCAGCAAGAGCCATTCGATATCCTTGTAGGCGCTGCTGATTCGACCTGCTGCGATCGCCTACACCTAGATAACCAATAGCGGTATGTCCCAGACTTATTAAATGGTCTGTGGCTAATCTAGCACCTAAGCGATCGTCTATTGCCACTGAGTGAAATATTTCTGATTGCTCTTCGGCCTGGCTGTTAATTAGAACTGTTGGCACTGCAATTTGTGTCAGTTGCTTGGTGTGCTGTTTACTAATTCGTGAGTCGGCTACTAAGATTCCGTCCACTCTCCGGCGATGAAAAGTATTTATAGCTGCTATTTCCTGCTCAAAATCTCGGTGTGAAGCACTTAACAAAACACTCAAGCCTGTCGGTCTAGCTATCTGTTCAATTCCATCTACTACCTCAGCAAAAAAGGGATCTGCTATTGAAGTTACTACTACTCCAATAGTATTAGTGCGTTTATTTTGCAAGCTTTGAGCGATCGCATTCGGCACATAGTTCATTTCTTGCGCCAGTTGCTTAATTTCCTCTCGCACTTTAGGGCTAATAAGAGCGTTATCTCGCAAAGCACGTGAAACAGTAGAATGAGAAACGCCTGCTCTGCGAGCAATATCTTCAATAGAAATTCTTCGTTTATTCATTTTTTATCTTAGAGGTTGTTTGAAAAGTTTTTCGCTGTGACTTTAGGCACTTTTAGATCCTCCTTAACCCCTTAAAAAGTGGGTAACCAGAATCAAAGTCCCTCTTTTTTAGGGAAGCCACTGTGGTCTTCTCCCAAAGGGAGAGGCTAGCGCCTTCCGTAGAGAAGGGGTTTACCAAAGTGGAGCAAGTGCCGTGGATTTAGAACTTTTGATATCGGCAAGAGGACTTTTCAAACATCCTCTTAAGTTTTAACTATTGCACACGTGTGCATATATATTTTATTATAGAAAATAATCGTTATTTGTCAAACTGTACAAAATTAACTAGGTAGACAAGTAACTTGAGTAAATTGTTATCAGTAGTCCTGACTTCTACCTCGATTTCAATAACTTAACTTTTCTTAAGTAAAATATGATTAAGCAGTCAATGATTATTATCGTAATGGGTGTATCTGGCTCTGGCAAAACCACAATAGGAAAACTCTTAGCAGACTTGTTACAATGGGAGTTTAGCGATGCTGATGCTTTCCACTCGCCAGAGAATGTTGAGAAAATGCGGTGCGGTATTCCTCTAAGTGAAGCTGACAGGATGCCTTGGTTGCAAGATTTACAAACAGCTATAAAACATTGGCTGCAAGAAAATAAAAATGTGGTGCTGGCGTGTTCGGCTCTAAAAGATAGTTATCGGCAATTTCTGGTATTGGATTGCGAACGCATCAAGCTAGTTTACCTCAAAGGGTCTTATGAGCTGATTCAAAAGCGGCTACAAGAGCGTAGCAATCATTACATGAGTGAAAAACTCCTCAACAGTCAGTTTAATACTCTTGAAGAGCCATTAAACATCTTATCTATGGATGTTGCACAACCACCCCAGATAATTGTCCAAAACATTAGAACGGCTTTAGAAATTTAGCTTATTGGTTACAAGCGCAAGATTAAGATTAATAACGTCTTTACTAAAACAGGAACTTTTGGTAATTAAATTACGTCGGACGTAAATCTAAAGAAATTTTAAAATTAACCACATAAGTGGAGTGGTAGGAGAGAAAAGTGTTTTTAAGATTAGCGCAACAGCATCAGGAATTCGCCCAAGACTTGGTAATGAACCTGCAAGCCTTGACAATTATACTTGAGCGGCGTGGCTATACTGCGTCTTGTTATATATGCGGTGACCAAATGCAGAGTGCTTCATTTATGGTTAGCCTAGGAGAAAAACACTTGATTCGGTTTTTAGTGTCTGATTACGGGATAACCTGGATGGAATTATGGGACGATCGCGAATTAATGAAGTTGGAGGGTGCAGAAGCGATAAGCCAGTTACAAGAGTTGGCTAATATTGTTAAGCATTCTCTTGCTATACAATTGACAAATTGATTCTCCTCTGCATAGAGTTGATAAAAAAGATTAATATATATTATTTTGCCTACGTCTTTAAATAAAAGATGAGCTTATATTTTAGTATAGTTATGCCCGTTTAAGTATAAATGCGGTATAATTTAGTTGTTGCTAAGAAGGCATCCAACAGATTTTATCTATTTTCGACATAGGAGTGAAAAGATTGTAGAGACGTTGCAATGCAAGGTCTTACAAGGATTTCAGGTAACGCAAAATCAATTTCTGGAGATGTCTTTTGTTAACGTGTTACCTAATTTCTAATTTCTCCTGCTCCAAGCTAATTTAACAAAATACGACGAAAAGAAACTTAACACACGTTTTTTGCACACGTGTGCAAAAATTAAAAATAAGTCCAATACAGGTTTTGCACACCTGTGCATAAGGTGGAGTGCGAAAGTACCATTTAACAAATCAATATCGACAAGTAAAAAGATATGTCTCAAAGTCTAAATAATGCCATCGAACAAGCTCAAAACAATCCCTTACATTCGCTAGAAGAATGGGAAGAAGACTTGCTGAATCGCTATCCCGATCCGGACAGCATAGTTAAAGAAGGTAAAACCACCAAAGAGTACAGGAATTATGAAACGCCGACTAGAGACACGGTGAAAGAGTTTTATCGGTTAAATCATATCAATCAAACATATGATTTTGTATTAGAGAAAAAAGAAGACTTTCTGAAGTTGGATAAGAAAGAAATGTCTGTCTGGGATGCATTAGAGTTTTTGAATCAATTGGTTGATGATTCAGATCCTGATACAGACTTAGACCAATTACAGCACCTATTGCAAACATCAGAAGCCATTCGCGCTGATGGCCACCCAGACTGGATGGTACTTACTGGCTTGTTTCATGATATGGGGAAGGTACTTTGCTTATTTGGTGAACCCCAATGGGCTACAGTAGGCGATACCTATCCTGTGGGTTGTGCATTTTCTGATAAGATTATTTTTTCGGAATTTTTCAAACAAAACCCTGATTATAGTAACCCTACATATAACTCCGTATATGGTGTTTACGAGCCGAATTGTGGTTTGAGTAATGTACATATGTCATGGGGACATGATGAGTATGTATATTACATGATGGAAAACTATTTGCCCGAATCTGCATTATATATCCTTCGCTATCACTCATTTTATCCTCAACATCGTGAAAATGCTTACGAACATTTGATGGATAAACACGATAAAGAAATGTTTAAATGGGTGAAGTTATTTAATTCCTACGATTTGTATTCAAAAAACCCTAATCCTCGAGACTGGCAAAAATTAAAGCCTTACTATGAAAATTTAGTGGCTAAATATTTACCCAGAACTTTGAAATTCTAAATTTTCCCTAGTAATAAAGGTAAACAATTTCAAACATTCCTTACAAATTATAACTGATTGAGCTTGTGGAGATTGCAAATATTTTAACCTAATGATGAATAACAATTCTTCGGCAAGCCTAAACGAGTAAAATATTTTCCAAGAAAAAATAGTAAATTGCCAGTTATAAACCTATAAAACATCTGTGCGAATGCCCTAAAGTTTATAGCTATTGGCTCAAATTTTCTTTAATTACCAGAGCAACTAAACAGACAATAACTACTTATTGCGTCCGTTCTTTCATATCTTGACAACGGTGATAATAGGTTAAGAATGACTTTTTTAGTATTTCTTCTCCCTATGTCCAAAGAATTATTCTGATCGAGATATAACAAGATTAGCTCTGACCAATTAGTATAGCTAATAAGCATACTTGGCAGGTGCATTTGAGTAAACTCCAAAAATAAAACACGAGGATTTTTACGTATGGTAATAGGCTATGTATTTCTACCCCTAAAGGATAGATTAAAGCAAAAATTTTCCTCTGAGAGGACTAACTTACCTCAACTCAACTTCAGTTAAACGTATTAAGTTTTTTTAAATTCTACTAAGCTGAAAATTACTTAATTTTTCGCAACTACTCTAGTGGAAAAAATTAAACTACATAGAAATAGAATAGTTTTCTTGGCTTTGTAAAGTTCGATAAACGGAGATCATATTTACAATTTTGCAGGTTAAACTGAAATAATCTAAAAGTAAATACAGATTTTCAATTCTCATAAAATCAGGTTTTACTAATTTTAGTTAATATCTGTTTTTATTCCGCACGCTTCCAAATGGATTTTCACAAAAAATGTGATTTTTTGAAGTAGTGTAACGCTCATAATTTTGCTTTAAAAAAACAACCCATTTGATTTAGGGCAATTAATAGCGCTAGCTCAAGTTAGGTCACATTATCAAATTTTTGGAAGTTGTTTAAATTGCCAAATCTAGTAGTAGTGCTAGGTTCTGTCTGAAATTTTTAGACCTAACTGATCTTGTGATAACTTGGCAAAATTATCTTCTTTTGACTTTTTTGAATTTAAATCCGTTGTTAAAAATAGATGAAGATGAAGAGATTTTCGCTCATACTTGGCATATTAGGTTTCGCTGTTGTTGGTTGCACAAATGGCGCTCAAAACGACAACGCTGCTAATAATACTGGTACTAACACTGCTACCAACGCTAGTTTAGAGAGTCAGGCTAATGCTCCAAATAGAAAATTGCAAACAATTGGTGTTGCTTTGGGTGACTTAGGTAACCCTTTTTATAATGCAGTGCAGAAAGGGGCTGAGACAGAAGCTAAGAAAATCGGGGGTAATATCAGAGTTAATGCGGTTTCCAGCGCCTTTGATCTGAACCAACAAACTAATCAAATTGAAAATTTCACTGCTGCAAATACTGATTTAATTATCATTAGTGCAGTTGATAAAAAAGGAGTTAAACCGGTAATTGATCAAGCAAGGCTTGCAGGTAAGGTTGTGATTGCAGTAGATTCAGCCATTGATGCAGATGTGGATGCAATGATTAGCTCCAACAATACCCAGGCTGGTGAGATTGCTTGTCAATATATTGCCGATCGCCTCAAAGGTCAAGGTAGTATAGTCATCCTCAACGGGACTCCGATGGACTCAATAAATCAGCGAGTGAGTGGCTGTGAAAATTCATTGTCCAAATATCCTGATATCAAACTCATCTCTAAAAACCAAAACGCAGAAGGGACTAGGGATGGCGGACTCAGAGTTATGAGCGATTTGCTCACAACCTTTCCGAAAATTGATGCTGTTTTTGCTACTAATGATCAAAGCGGTGTTGGTGCAGATTTAGCTGCTAGGCAAGCAAGACGCAATGAATTTTTTATTGTTGGGGTTGACGGTTCGCCAGATGCAACCAAAGCAATGGAAGACAAAGATGGTTTATTTGCTGCAACTGCTGCTCAAAATCCCGCCGGGATGGCCCAAAAAGCAGTTCAGTTAGGAAATGATATCATCCAGGGCAAAAAACTTGAGTCATCTGACATTCTAATTCCAGTCAAGTTGGTTACTAGAGAGAACCTTAGCAGCTACAAAGGCTGGTAATTTGTAATACTTGCCTCCGGCGAGAAGCAAGCTACGTAATTCGTAATTACAACATACAGAAAAAGGCTTGATACGGGAGGGTTAGAATTTTTGACCCTGTTTAAAAAATACATCGGTTGCAAATTCGGTGTAAATCAAAATGACTTTTAGGAGGTATATGAATGTGAGAAAGATTGTAATCGCAGCTAGCATACTAGGTATCATTAGTGGTAACCTTGTTAGCTGTATAAATAGTTCTCCCGATGGCAACACTGCTACTAACACTGATACTACAACTGCTATCAATACTAGTGCAGAAAGTAAAATTGCCACTGGGAATAAAAAGTTGCGATCGGTTGCCTTCACCGTTGGCGATCTAAGTAACCCTTTCTTCGTTGTTATGGGCGAAGCAGTTGAGGCAGAAGCGAAGAAAATTGGCGGAAAAGATGTCAATGTTATTATAGCTTCCAGCGCCTATGATCTCAACCAACAAGCCAATCAAATTGAAAATTTTACTGCTGCGAATATTGACATCATTGTTTTAAATGCTGCTGATAAAAGTGGAATTAGACCAATAGTAGAAAAAGCTAAACAAGCAGGTACAATTGTCGTTGCCGTAGACACAGGTGCTGAGGGAGGTGTGGATGCCACTATCACTACTAATAATGTCCAAGCTGGAGAAGTTAGTTGTCAATATATTGCTGACCGCCTTAAAGGTAAAGGCAATGTAGTAATAGTTAATGGGCCGCCAGTGGACTCGGTGATTCAGCGAGTTAGTGGCTGCGAGAATGTATTGTCTAAATATCCCGATATCAAAATCCTCTCTAAAAACCAGAATGCAGGCGGTAGTCGGGATGGAGGACTCAGAGTAATGACTGATTTGCTGACAACCTTTCCGAAGATTGATGCGGTTTTTGCTATTAACGATCCGAGTGGGGTTGGCGCAGAACTAGCAGCAAACCAAGCACAACGTAAAGAATTCTTTATTGTTGGAGTTGATGGTGCGCCAGAAGCAATCACTGCGATCGCAACTAAAGGTAGTTTATATGCTGCAACTGCTACTCAAAATCCGCGAGGAATGGCCCAAAAAGCAGTTCAGGTTGGCAACGACATCTTAAAGGGTAAAAAACCTGAGTCACCTACCATTCTGATTCCAGTTAAGTTGATCACAAAAAATAATGTCAACACAGAAAAAGGCTGGTAAATAATAAACATTGTGAATTTACAATTAAAAATTATGTCTAATCTGAGTTGAGTCTTTTGATGCATTGACAGAGTTTTTGCACATACCCATGATGTATATATGCATCTGCGAAAAGCTTTGAACGTCGCCTTCCAACATTCAGAACTTTCCAAAATAGCGATCGCTTTTTAAAACATAATTTTGTGATGATTTTAATTTCACATCAAGTGTGAGTTTGTTAATTTTTAACTCACAATGCAATTTTTAAATTGTTTTTAGAGGTTCTGCTCATGACAACAACTACTGAAACCTCATCTCCTGATACACCAACCACCACCCCTGTATTAGAAATGCAAGGGATTACGAAACGATTTCATGGTGTATCTGCGCTCCAAAATGTCAATCTCACCATTTATCCAGGAGAAGTCCACGCCCTCATGGGTGAAAACGGAGCAGGCAAAAGCACATTGATGAAAATCCTGGCTGGGGCTTACATTGCAGATGAAGGAGAAATTCGCATCAATGGTCAACCCCTGAAAATTACCGATCCGGCAACAGCACGCAAGGCAGGTATTAATCTCATTTATCAAGAACTGAATGTTGCACCTAATTTAACCGTTACCGAAAATATGTTTATGGGTAGCGAGTTGCGGCGAGGTCAGTTTTTAGACCGCAAAGCGATGCAACTTGAAGCAGAACAAGTGCTAGAAAGCCTTGGAGCCAATTTTACAGCCCAGACTGTAGTTGGTACCTTATCGATCGCAGAACAGCAGCAAGTGGAAATTGCCAGGGCGCTGAAAGACAAAAGCCGCGTTTTGGTGATGGATGAACCTACAGCAGCACTGTCTGACCGGGAGAGTGAGCATTTGTTTGAGGTAATTCGCAAACTACGGCGTGATGGCATTGCCATTATCTACATCAGCCATCGGATGGAAGAAATCTATGCCTTAGCTGACCGGATTAGTGTGCTGCGTGATGGTCAATATATTGGCAGCCTCACACGCAGTGAAATTTCTCCCCAGCGATTAGTGCAGATGATGGTCGGTCGCTCTATGCAAGACTTTTACGAACATCAACGGCAAATGCATCCTGGGCCAGTGGTGCTGGAAGTCAGAAATATGAGTGATGCCCGCAAAAAGATTGAGCCAGCTAGTTTTGAAGTTCATGCTGGAGAAATTCTTGGTCTAGCAGGGCTGGTTGGTGCAGGACGTACAGAACTATCACGGCTGATTTTCGGTGCTGACCGCAAAGCAAGTGGTGAAGTATTCCTGAATGGGATAAAACTGGAAATTAATTCGCCCAGTGATGCCATTGCTGCGGGAATTGGCTACGTCCCAGAAGACCGCAAAGATCAAGGCTTATTTCTAGAGATGAGCGCCCGCAAGAATATTGCCATCAACACACTTAAGCAGGATGCCAAAGCTGGAGTTGTTAACTGGAGTTCAGTTAATCGGCTGTCAACAGATGCGGTAGAAAACTTTAATATCCGCCTGGCCAATTTAGAAATTAGAGCGCTGGATCTTTCTGGTGGTAATCAGCAGAAGTTACTGCTAGCACGTTGGTTAGCCATTAAACCGAGAGTCTTGATGTTAGATGAGCCGACACGCGGCGTAGATATCGGTGCCAAAAGTGAAATTTACCGAATTATGAGCGAATTGGCAGCACAAGGTATTGCTATTTTAATGGTTTCCAGCGAGCTATCAGAGATTGTCGGCATGAGCGATCGCGTCTTGGTAATGCGAGAAGGACAGCTGGTAGGCGAACTCGACGGCAGCCCTGGTAAAGAGATCACCCAAGAAAAGATTATGCACTATGCAACTGGAGCATCGGAGGTATCAGAATCATGAGTCAGACAATCAGACCGCCTGCCAAGAAATTAGGCAACAATCCCGCACCCCGCAACCGGAAATCAATTAGCACTTTACTAGAAGTTGCGGGTATTCTGCCAATTCTAGTAATTATCTGCATCTTATTTGCATTCCTTTCCCCCAACTTCCTCACAGGCAATAACATCGTTAACATCTTGCGTCAGGCATCAATCAATATTGTGCTGGCGACAGGAATGACCTTTGTAATTCTCACCGGAGGTATTGACCTTTCAGTTGGGTCAATATTGGCTGTTTCTGCCGTAGTTGCCTTGCTAGTATCGCTACTGCCGGCTTTAAGTTGGGCAGCCGTGCCTGCTGCGTTGCTGGCAGGATTGTTTTTGGGCTTACTCAACGGCGCTCTCATCACCTTTTTAGATGTACCACCTTTTATTGTCACGTTAGGTTCACTAACTGCCTTGCGGGGTGTGGCCTTTTTGATTGCTCAAGGAACAACACTGATTAACCGTGACATCAATTTTGCTTGGGTGGGTAATACCTATCTTGGCCCCTTTCCTTGGCTAGTGATAATTGCACTACTGAGTGTGATAGCTAGCTGGTTTGTGCTGCGGCAAACTGTTCTAGGAGTGCAGATATATGCCGTTGGTGGTAACGAGCGAGCAGCGAGATTAACTGGGATTAAAGTTAATCGGGTCTTGCTATTCGTCTATGGTATTAGTGGATTACTGGCAGGTTTAGCAGGAATCATGAGTGCCAGTCGTCTTTATAGTGCCAGTGGCGTATTAGGTCAGGGTTACGAATTAGATGCGATCGCTGCTGTTATTCTTGGTGGAACCAGCTTTACAGGCGGTATTGGCACCATTGGCGGAACTCTTTTAGGTGCATTAATCATTGCTATTCTCAACAATGGTTTAACTCTGTTGAACCTATCTTACTTCTGGCAACTAGTCGTCAAAGGACTAGTAATTATTTTGGCAGTGATGATTGATCGACTCCGCAGACGTTCTAGAGGGTAAAGAGGCAGGGGAGCAGGGAGCAGGGGGCAGGGAGCAGGGGGAGCAGGAGAAGAAATATTGATTATTAACCAATGCCCAATGCCCAATGCCCAATGCCCAATGCCCAATGCCCAATGCCCCATGCCCAATGCCCAATGCCCCATGCCCAATGCCCAATATATAAACAATATATAAACTATGACCTCCACTACTACTCGTCGTAAATCAAACACATTTTATGTCGTTTTGATTGCTGGTGCTGCTGCCCTCGGCGGCTTTCTGTTCGGTTTTGACACTGCTGTAATCAATGGTGCAGTTGGCGCTCTTTCTAATGCCTTTAACGCCAACAGTGTATTAACGGGTCTTGCAGTGTCACTGGCATTGTTGGGGTCTGCGATAGGAGCCTTCTACGCAGGGAAAATTGCAGACCGCTATGGTCGAGTCAAGGCAATGGTAGCAGCTTCGGTGTTGTTTACCATTAGTGCTATTGGCTCCGGGATTGCCTTCGGAATCTGGGATTTTATCTTTTGGCGGGTATTAGGTGGGATTGCAGTCGGTGCTGCTAGTGTAATTGCACCAGCTTATATCGCAGAGTGTTCTCCAACCCATTTGCGAGGAAGATTAGGATCTCTGCAACAATTAGCGATCGTAGTTGGAATTTTCATTGCACTGTTATGTGACTACTTTATTGCTGTGTCAGCAGGTTCAGCTGAGGCACCGTTTTTGTTTGGCATAGCTGCTTGGCGCTGGATGTTTTGGACAGAAATTCCTCCAGCCGTACTCTATGGAATGTCAGCTTTAATGATTCCCGAATCTCCCCGGTACTTGGTTGCTCAAGGGCGGGAACCAGAAGCTGCTAACGTTCTGACCAAGATTTTGGGGGGTGACGTACTGGCAAAAATCGAAGAAATTCGGCACACAGTGCTTCGAGAACGCGAACCCAGTTTTTCTGACCTCTTAAGCAGAAATGGTGGACTCCTTCGGATTGTTTGGATAGGAATAGGCTTATCTGTATTACAGCAATTTGTTGGTATTAATGTCATCTTCTACTACAGCAGCGTTTTGTGGCGTGCAGTCGGGTTTTCAGAGCAAGGTTCCCTAACAATCACGGTGATTACAGGAGCCGTAAATATTATTACAACATTGATTGCGATCGCCTTTGTAGATAAATTTGGTCGCAAGCCCTTGCTTATAATAGGGTCGATTGGTATGACCTTTACCTTAGGGACGATGGCTTATATTTTCGGCAACGCTCCCCTAGATGCTGCTGGGAACCCCAATCTCACCGGAAGCGCAGGTACTATAGCTCTCATTGCAGCTAATCTCTATGTATTTTGCTTCGGTTTCTCTTGGGGGCCAGTGGTTTGGGTGCTTTTGGGAGAAATGTTTAATAACAAAATTCGAGCGGCTGCACTTTCAATTGCTGCTGCCATGCAATGGGTTGCGAATTTCCTCGTTTCCACAACATTTCCTCCTATACTGCAATATTTCGGTCTAGGTTCTGCCTATGGACTCTATACAATTGCAGCAGCTACCTCATTCTTTTTCATTCTCTTTTTTATTAAAGAAACCAAAGGAATTGAGTTAGAAGATATGTAATTTGCATCCATCTAGTACTGTTGTGGCGTAATTCGTAATTCTGGGCTAAATCATTCGTGAAAAGCCATATCCTCGATTTCTTTAAAGGAAGACCGCATTGGCTGGCCTTAATTCTCTCCCCGCAAGCGGCTACGGTGTACACACAAGTCTTATAGAGTTGCCCCAGAGCCTTTTGATCCCCCCAACCCCCCTTAAGAAGGGGGGCAAAAGTCTCTTAAAGTCCCCCTTTTTAAGGGG